>JBBIVG010000015.1:0-21486 GCA_037439865.1 Nevskiaceae bacterium | reverse complement strand
CAAGCAGATGAACGAAGGAAAGGAATTTGCGTCCTCGGTCGCGACTGGCGCATTCTCGGCGTTGCGGTGGCGGTCCTGCTGGCCGTCGCGTTGCTGCTCATGAGCGGGCTCGTCTCGGTGAATCCGGCGCCGCTCGCGAAGGGCGCGGCCTACGTGCTCGTCACCATGGCCGCCAGCTACTTCCTCTACCTGTTCGCGGGTGCTGGCCTCGAGCCGCTCGAGCGTCGTCGCATGGTCGTGGTGCTCGTGATGTTCGTCGCGTGCGCGCTCTTCTGGTCCGGATTCGAGCAGGCCGGCTCATCGATGAACCTGTTCGCCAAGCGTTACACGGACCGGTTCGTCGGCGGCTTCGAGATCCCGGCCGGCTGGTTCCAGTCCGTTCAGCCGGCGTTCGTCATCCTGTTCGCGCCCGTGTTCTCGGCTCTGTGGATCGCCCTGGCGAAACGCAACCTGAACCCGGCCGCGCCGCTCAAGTTCGCGTTCGGGCTGCTGCTGATGGGCACCGGGTTCCTGTTCATGGTCGAGGCGGCGAACATCGTTGCCGGCGGTTCGAAGTCGCCGCTGTACTTCCTCGTGCTGACCTACCTGCTGCACACCTTCGGCGAGTTGTGCCTGAGCCCGGTCGGCCTCTCGACCGTGACCAAGCTCGCGCCGGCGCGCTTCGTCGGCCAGATGATGGGCGTGTGGTTCCTCGCGAGTTCCCTCGGCAAGCTGACGGCCGGCCTGATCGCCGGGACCTTCGATGCTGACAACCTCGCCGCCATGCCCGGGCGCTACATGGACATCGTCCTGTACGGCGTGGGTGTCGGGGTGGTCCTGCTGCTTATCAGCCGGCCGGTGACACGGCTGATGGGCGGCGTGAAATAGGGGACATTCAACGATTTCCCCGAAATCCGGAAATCGGTGAATGTCCCCTATTTTCCGCTAGACTTGCGGGCCTCGCGCGACGCTGCGCAAACACTTGAAGTAGAAGCAAAAACCCATGTCCAGCACCGCCCTGCCCGCCGTGACGCGGGAAACCTGGCTCGGCCATCCCAAGGGACTCTTCCTGCTGTTCGCCACCGAGATGTGGGAGCGTTTCAGCTACTACGGCATGCGCGCGCTGCTCGTGCTGTCACTGGTGGCGGGTGTCGAGGCGACGAACCCCGGCTTCGGCTGGTCGCAGTCGGAGGCACTCAAGCTCTACGGACTCTTCACCGGCTTCGTGTACTTCACGCCGCTGATCGGCGGCTGGCTCGCCGACAACTACCTCGGCCAGCGCAAGTCCGTGATCATCGGCGGCCTGCTGATGGCCATCGGACAGTTCACGCTCGCCTCGGCGATCCCGGGCAACCTGAGCCTCTTCTACGTCGGCCTCGTGATCCTCGTGCTCGGCAACGGCTTCTTCAAGCCGAACATCTCGACGATGGTCGGCGACATGTACGAGGAAGGCGACGCTCGGCGCGACGGCGCGTTCACGATCTTCTACATGGGCATCAACGCCGGCGCGTTCCTCGCACCGCTCGTCTGCTCGACCCTAGGCGAGAACCCGGTCCACGGCTGGCGCGCCGGCTACTTCGCCGCGGGCGTCGGCATGATCCTCTCGGTGATCATCCAGCTCGCCCTCGCGCAGCGCTACCTCGGCGACATCGGCAAGGTGCCGGCCGCGCAGCGCTCGCTCGCGGCGTCGGGTGGCAAGCACGAGCCGCTCACCTCCGACGAGGTGGACCGCCTGCGCGTGATCTTCATGCTGTTCGTGTTCGTCGTGCTGTTCTGGGCCGCGTTCGAGCAGGCCGGCGGCCTGATGAACCTGTACGCGAACGACAAGACGGATCGAATGATCGGCAGCTTCGAGGTGCCCGCCGGCTGGTTCCAGTCGCTCAACCCACTCTTCATCGTCGTCCTCGCGCCGATCTTCTCCGCGATCTGGGGCGCGCTCGGCAAGCGGGGCAGGAACCCGGCGACGCCGCGCAAGATGGTGCTCGGCCTCGTCCTCACGGGCGTCGGCTTCCTGGCGATGGTGGCCGCGGCGCTCGAGTCCGCCAGCGGACACAAGGCCGCGATGTCCTGGCTCGTGATCGCGTACTTCTTCCACACCACGGGCGAGCTCTGCATCTCCCCGGTCGGCCTCTCGATGGTGACCAAGCTCGCGCCGCTCCGGCTCGCCTCGCTGATGATGGGCGTGTGGTTCCTGATCAACTTCGTCGCGAACTGGCTCGCCGGCATCATCGGCTCCTTCGCCGAGAGCCTTGGCGAGCTCACGATCTTCGGCGGCCTCGCCGGCACGCTGTTCGTGTTCGCGATCGTGCTGTGGGCGCTGTCGGGCACCCTGATCCGCTGGATGCATGGGGCGGAGAACGTCAAGCACTGAGCGCCGGGACAAGCACATGAACCAGGCCGTCGCCCCGCAGCTGACCTTCCGCGCCGTCGCGCTGTCCATCGTGCTGGCGGTGATCCTGGCCGCCGCAAACACCTACCTCGGCCTCTTCGCCGGCATGACGATCGCCTCGGCGATCCCGGCGGCCGTGGTCTCGATGGCCGTGCTGCGCGTGCTGGGCGGCGGCGGGATCCTCGAGAACAACATCGTCCAGACCGGCGCGTCCGCCGGGTCGTCCATCGCCTCCGGAGTGATCTTCACCATCCCGGCGCTGGTGATCCTCGGGCACTGGGTCGACTTCCAGTACATGTGGGTGCTCGCCATCGCCGGTCTCGGCGGCATCCTTGGCGTGTTCTTCTCCGTGCCGCTGCGCCGCGCGCTGATCGTGGACCAGGCACTGGCCTTCCCGGAGGGCAAGGCGGCGGCGGAGGTGCTCAAGGCGGGCGAGAACCCCGAGCAAGGCGTGAAGATCCTCGGGGCATCGGCCCTGGGCGGCGGCTTCGCGAAACTCGCGGCGGCCAGCGGGCTGCGCCTGTTTCCCGACACCGCTGCAGCCGGCGCGTGGCTAGGCAAGGGCATCGCCTACTTCGGCACGAACCTGTCGCCGGCGCTGCTCGGTGTCGGCTACATCGTCGGGCTCAACATCGGCGTGCTGGTGCTGATCGGCGGCATGATCTCCTGGAACGTCGCGATCCCGATCTGCAGCGCGTTCTTCCTGGACGGCAACCCGGACCTCGCCGCGAGCCTCGCCGGTGCGAGCGCCGAAGACGCGGCCGGCGCGATCTGGTCGGCGCAGATCCGCTATCTCGGCGTCGGCGCCATGCTCGTCGGCGGCGTGTGGGCGCTCATCTCGATCCGCGACTCGCTGCTCTCGGGCATCAAGAGCGGTCTCGCGGCCGCGCGTGCCGGCGCAGCGAAGGGCCTCGCGCACACGGAACAGGACCTGCCGATGAAGGCGATCCTGCTCGGCACCCTGCTCTTCACGCTGCCGCTCTTCGCGCTCTACCAGAACATCGTGGGCAGCGTCGCCGTGAGCCTGCCGATGACGATCATCATGATCGTCGCGGGCTTCCTGTTCTGCTCGGTGTCCGCGTACATGGCGGGGCTGGTGGGTTCCTCGAACAACCCGGTCTCCGGCATCACGATCTGCACGATCCTGTTCGCGTCGCTCGTGCTGCTGCTGCTCATGGGCCGCGGTGCGGCGCTCGGGCCGGTGGCTGCGATCATGATCGGCGCGGTCGTCTGCTGCGCTGCCTGCATCGGCGGCGACAACCTGCAGGACCTGAAGTGCGGCTACATCGTGGGCGCCACGCCCTGGCGCCAGCAGGTGATGCTCGCGATCGGCGCCGCCTCGAGTGCGATGGTCATGGCGCCGGTGCTCAACCTGCTGCTCAAGGCGTACGGCATCGGCGTGCCGACGGCCGACCACCCCAACCCGCTGCTCGCACCGCAGGCGACGCTCATGGCGTCGGTCGCAAAGGGCATGTTCGGCGGCAAGCTGCCGTGGGGAATGATCTCGATCGGCGCGGTGATCGGCGCGGCCGTGATCGCCTGGGACCTGTGGCTCAAGCAGCGCGGCTCGAACTTCCGCGCGCCCGTGCTCGCGGTCGCCGTCGGCATCTACCTGCCCCTCGAGCTCTCCGTGCCGATCTTTGCGGGTGGCCTGATCGCACACCTCGTCGAGCGCAAGCTCGGAGGCGGTGAAGAAGCCGAGCGCGCGGGCCGCAACGGCATGCTGTTCGCGGCGGGCCTCATCACCGGCGAGGCCCTGATGGGCATCATCATCGCCATCCCGATCGTGGTGTCCGGCCGGGCCGACGTGCTCGCGCTGCCTCAAGGCCTGCAGTTCGGCGGCTGGCTCGGACTTGCGATCGTCGCGTGGCTCGCGGTGTGGCTGTACCGGACGGCGACGCGCCGCGCGTGACCGCGCCGGACGACAGCGATCCGCGGCTGCGACTCAAGATCATCGCCGCCTTCGCGACGATCTACCTCGTCTGGGGCTCGACATTCCTCGCGATCCGCGTCGGAGTGCGCTCGCTACCGCCAGCGCTCTTCGCCGGCGGGCGATTCCTCCTCGCCGGCGCCCTGCTCGCGGTCGTCGCGATCTTCCTGCGCGAACGGTTCCCGCGCACTGGACGCGAGTGGCGCTACATGATGGTCTTCTCGCTGCTGATGATCACCTTCAGCAACGGCCTCAGCACGCGAGCGCTGCAGCAGCTGCCGTCGAACGAGGGCGCATTGCTCTCCGCGGGTTCGGCGCTGTGGATCGCCTGGCTCGGCGCACTCGGACCCAAGGGACACAAGCTGACGGTGCGGGGAACGCTCGGCCTGCTGCTGGGCCTCGTCGGCGTCGCACTGCTCGTCTGGCCGCGGGATTCGACGCCGTCGGGACACTTCGCCTGGCAGGCGTTGGTGCTGATCGCCAGCCTCTCATGGGCCGTCGGCACGATCCTGTATCGGAATGCCGGGCTGCCGATCGGCCCGGTCGCCTTCAACGCGGTGATGATGCTGTTCGGCGGCGCGTGGCTCGCACTCGGCGGCGTCGCGCTGGGAGAACTGCCGCGCTGGAACTGGAGCGTCGGCGGCGTCGCGGCGATGGCGTACCTCGCGGTGTTCGGGTCGGCGCTCGCCTACACCGCCTACACGTGGCTCCTGAAGCACTCGCCGGCCGACCGCGTCGGCACGTTTGCCTACGTCAATCCGGCAATTGCGGCGGTACTCGGCTGGGCCGTGCTCGGCGAGGCGCTCGAGGCCCCTCAGATCGCTGGCATGCTCGTCGCGCTGGTCGGCGTGGCGCTCGTGACCCTGCCGAGCCGCCTGGCGTAGGAAATAGGTGCCAGGCACCGATTTTCCGATTCGGAAAATCGGTGCCTGGCACCTATTTCCTAACGGTGAAGATCTCGACCCTGCCGTTGCCGCCGATGGCGCTCGTAGCCGCCCACGAGACCAGGCTCACGATCAGCGCCGCGCCCACCGCAGTCCAGAACCCGGAGATCTCGAAGCCGGGCACGATCCAGGCGACGAGCGCGACCATTCCGGCGTTCAGCACGAGCAGGAACAGCCCGAGCGTGAGCACCGTGAGCGGCAGCGTGAGGACGAAGGCGAGCGGGCGCACCACGGCATTCACGATCCCGAGCAGCAGGGCCGCGACGATCAGCTTCGACGGCGACTCGAACCGGAGACCGCTGAAGATCTCGCTCGCCACCCACAGGCCCAGCGCCGAGATCGCGGCACGAAGCAGGAATCCGACCATCTCTGCGACTCCTCGGGAAGCCACGGCCGGCGGCCGTTGACGCAGCACCCATGGTAATGGAATCTGCACGCCTCATAAATCGGACGTGACAGGGGAGATCCGGATGGAGATCGTCGCGGTCGTCATCGCGCTCGCGCTCATGGAATTCGTGGTGTTCGGCATGCTCGTCGGCCGCGCCCGGGGTCGCTACGGCGTGAAGGCGCCGGCCACGAGCGGTCACGAGGTATTCGACCGCTACTTCCGCGTGCACTACAACACGATGGAACTGCTCGTCGTGTTCGTCCCGGCGATCTGGCTCTTCGGGCTGTACGTGAGCCCGGCGTGGGGCGCGATCCTCGGCGCGATCTACATCCTCGGCCGGATCCTCTACCTCCGCAGCTACGTGGCAGACCCGGCGAAACGGGAGTTCGGCTTCGGCATGAGCGTCGCGCCGGTCTTCGTGCTGCTGATCGGCGCGCTCCTGGGAGCCGCGAAGTCGCTGCTCTGACGCCGCGCAGCGAGGCCGCAGCGAAAGACTTTGTCAGACGGCGCGATTGCGCTGCAGGCGGTCGCCGACCGCATCGGCCGTCTTCTTGCCCGCGAGCAACTCGACCAACGCGAGGCCGAACTCGATCGCAGTGCCCGGTCCGCGCGAGGTGACGATCTTGCCGTCGACAACGACCGGCGCGTCGCTGAGACGCAGGCCGGGGGCCGAGTCATCGCGCAGGAATCCCGGGAAGCTCGTCGCCTCTCGTCCGTCGAGCAGGCCCGCATGGGCGAGCACGCCCGGCGCGGCACAGATGGCCGCGGTGTAACGGCCCTCGGCCGCGAACTGCCGCAGCAGGGCGACGACGCGCGCGTCCTTCTTCAGGTGATCGGACCCCGGCATGCCGCCCGGCAGCACGATCATGTCGTAGTCCGCTGCTGCCGCGTCGTCGAGCAGCATGTCGGCCGCCAGCGTGATCCCGTGCGACCCGGTCACCAGGCTGCCCACGAGCGATGCCGTGTGAACCTCGATGCCCGCGCGCCGCAGCAGGTCCACGATGGTCACGGCCTCGATTTCCTCGAAGCCTTCCGCCAGCGGCACGAGCACACGCGCCACGGCCAGGTCCCCGGCGCGCGTCAGCGCCCGCCCGCGAGCGCGACGTGGGTGTCGAGCGTGCGGTCCCGCAGGTACTGCAGCGCCGACCGCACGGCCGGATCGCTGCCGACGGCGCGATCGAAGCCGTGTGGCGTGGGATGGCTGAGGCTGGCGATCCGCACATCGGGCTCGAGCCCACGCTCCTGGATCGACCGGCCCGAGGGCGTGTAGTAACGCGACGTCGTGAGCTTGAGCGCCTCGCCGTTGCTCAACGGCATCACCGTCTGCACCGATCCCTTGCCGAAGGTGCGCTCGCCCATCAGCGTCGCGCGTCCGTGGTCACGCAGTGCGCCCGCCACGATCTCGGCGCCCGACGCCGAGCCGCGGTCCACGAGCACGACGACCGGCGCGCCCGCGAGCAGGTCGCCCGCGGTTGCGTCCATCTCGAACCGCGCGTCGGGCGTGCGACCGTCGGCGCGGACGATGATGCCCGAGTCGAGGAAGGTATCGGCGACGCCGACCGCGGACTCGAGCACGCCGCCCGGGTTGTCGCGCAGGTCGAGCACGAGGCCCCGCAACGGAATCCTTTCCGAGGCCTGCAGCGCCTCGAGCGCGCTGTCGAGGTCGCCGGGCGTCGAGTCGCTGAAATGCGTGATGCGTACGTAACCGTAGCGGCCCGGTAGCGGCGCGGCCTGGACAGTGTGCACGTGGACTTCGGAACGCTCGAGGTCGAACGGCAGCGCCTCGGGCTCGCCCTTGCGGGTGACGACGATACGGACGTGCGAACCCGCGGCGCCCCGCATGCGGTCGATCGTGGCATCGAGGCTGCGCGGCTCGACCGGCTGTCCGTCCACCTCGACCAGCACGTCGCCGGCACGCACTCCCGCGCGCTCCGCCGGCGAACCCTCGATCGGGTTCATGACGACGATGCGGCCTTCGTCCTCGGCCACCTCGATGCCCACGCCCGAATAGCTGCCCGCCGTGCTGACACGCATCTCGTCGTACTCGGAGCGGTCGAGGAAAGCCGAGTGCGGGTCGAGGCTTTCGACCATGCCCTTGACGGCGGCCTGCTCGAGCGTGCCCGGGGCGACCGGATCGACGTACTCGCGCCGGACGTGGTCCGCGACCTCGTCGAGCAGTTCGTGGGCCGGGACCCTCGCCGCCATCGGAGGCGGAGCCCGGGGCGGCGTCGGGACATGGCGGTCGGCCAGCACGCCGCGCACGAGCATGATGCCGGCGCCGATGGCGACACCGGCCAGCACGGACAGGGCGGTATGGACGGAACGGGTCAAGCGGTCTGGGCGATTACCTTGCCGGACCCGAGTTTATCGCCGGTCAGCCCGCCGATCACGCGTTCGAGCGGGATCGGCCGCCCGATGGAGAATCCCTGGCCGAATTCGACGCCCAGGCGCTGGACGATGTCGCGGATCGGGTCGCTCTCGACGCATTCCGCGACGGTCGCGAGCCCCATGGCCTGCGCGAGCCGTACGATGGCGCTCAGCATGGCCTGCGACCGGTCGTCGCCGACCACGTCGCGCACGAAACTGCCGTCGATCTTGAGCGTCGTGACGGGAAGCGTCTTGAGGTAGGTGAGGGAGCTCAGGCCGCGGCCGAAGTCGTCGAGCGCCACGCCGAATCCGAGCTCGCGCAGGCGACGGATGAGCGCCTCGGCGCGCACGATGTTCGCAACGGCCGCCGTCTCCGTCAGCTCGAAGGTGAGCAGGTGGGGTGGGAGCGCGCTCTCGCGCAGCTGGCCCTCGAGAAACGCCGAGAACTCCTGGTCGCCCAGCGACTGGCCCGAGATGTTGACCGCGAAACAGGCGCCGAGCCGCCGCAACGGGTCAGCGTACGGGGCCAGGGTGGTGAGGACGCGCCGCACGACCCAGCGGTCGATCGCAGGCGCCAGCTGGTAGCGCTCCGCCGCCGAGAGGAATTTCTCCGGCGACATGCTTTCGTTGGCCTCGTCGGTCATGCGCAGGAGCAGCTCGTACTTCGGCCCGCTCGCGGCGCCGTTCAGCGGCACGATGGCCTGGGCCTCGAGGCGGAAGCGATCCTGGGCCAGCGCGCGACGCAGCGTGCCGACCAGCGTCACGTCGGTGTAGCGGCGCACGATGCTCTGGTCGCTTTCCTCGTACACCTCGACCCGGTCGCGACCGCGGTCCTTGGCGGCCTTGCACGCAATCTCGGCGGCGGCCAGCGCGTGGGAGAGCGGGTGCTTGCCCTCGAGGACGCGGGCCACGCCGAAGCTCGCCGAGACGTCCACGGGTTGCGTCCCGGCCACGAACTCGAGCCGCTCGAGGCCATCGCGCAGGTTCTCGGCGATCGTCTGCGCGGTGTCGAGCGATGCGTCGCCGACGAACAACGCGAAGCGATCGCCCGAGATGCGCGCGGCCAGCATGCGCGGGGTGAGGTTGCGGCGGATGACGTCGGCCACGCGCACGATGACCTCGTCCCCGACGTGCATGCCGAGGTTCTCGTTCAGGACGTGGAGCCGGTCGATGTCCACGTAGATGACGCAGTGGTTCGAGCTCGCGATATCCGGCGAAAGCAGCGCCTGGGCGCGCTTCTCGAAGGCCGGGCGAGTGAGCAGTCCCGTCGTCGGGTCGTAGGCGTTCATCAGGATGTACGCCACGCGACGCGCGAGCAGTTCCACGAGCCGTACCTGCCGCAGGTCGAAGTCGACGGCGGCCATCGGCTTGAACAGCGCCAGGATGCCGAGCACGCGCTGTGCGCCGTGCATTACCGGGCACGAGAGGATCTTGTACGGCACGGCACCGCCATGAACCTCATCGCCCGGCCGGTTGGACGTCATCGCCTGGCGGTGCAACTGCGTCCAGGCGAGCAGGTGCCGGTGCGTGCGGGTCAGCACCTCGGCGCCGGCACGCGGCGGAGTGCCCTTGCCGGTGCGGCAGACCGCGATGTTCTTGTCCGGGATGATGAGCGCGCCGATGCTGCAGCCGAGATGGTCCACGCAGCCCTGCAGCATCTGGCCGAAGTCGTCGGTGGTTTCGGCAGTCGGGGCGTCTGCGGCGGTGGCGCCGAGCAGCAGCTCGAGGTCGCGGTCGCGGACCATCAGGCTGCGCTGCAGGTCGCCGATGCTGTACTGGGACCCGAGTTCGCGGGTCAGGCACTCGAGTGCCGGCCTCAGCAGGCCATGCACGAGCGAGAAAGGCCGCGTCTCGGCGCGCTGTGTGGACTCGCGCGAGACGATGCCAACGGCGCCGAGCAGTGCGCCATCTGAATCCCGGAGCAGGAAGACGTGGGCCGAGTGGTCACTATCCACGGGCTCGGTAAAACCGTCCCGTCGCGACTCCCGCCCGAGTTCCTGGGCCAGCGATTCCTGCAGGAGCCGGTGCAACTCGGGCGAGTCGAGTCCGTCGTTCAGCCAGACCGGCAGTCCCATGCGATCGTAGATCGCGATGGACTGCGCGCGCGGCATCAGCATCTTGATCAGCTGGCCGTACGGGTCCAGCGAAGTCGCGCTGATCGGTGCTGGCGCGTCGGGCAGCGCCTCGACAATCTGCATACGGAGTCCTGGTCGCTCGTTCATGCCGTGCGGCTTACTCATGCATCTTCCTTGATCGCTCGTGCCCGAATCCTTGACGTGCGCCTCAGTCTATCCGGAGGCATCGCTCGCGGCCTTCGCCCGGCAGATGGCCATTGAACATAATGCGGGACCTCAGCGACGCTGCAGCCAGATCTCCGGATCGACTGGCTGGCGCCCCCGGCGCACCTCGAAATACAGCGCCGGCTGGTTGTGCCCGCCGGTGTCTCCCACCGCGCCGATCACGTCGCCGCCGCTCACGGGCTCGCCCACCTTGCGGAAAAGCTCCTCGTTGTGCCCGTAGAGGCTCAGGTAACCGCCGCCGTGGTCGAGCACGATCATGAGTCCCATGCCCGGCAGCCAGTCGGCATACACGACACGCCCGGCGAACGGCGCGCGCACCCGCGCTCCACGGTCCGTGCCGATGAGCATGCCCTGCCAGCGCATCGAGCCACCGGCACGAGGCTGGCCGAACCGTGCGAGGACCTTGCCTTGCTGCACGGGCCAGGGCAGCTTGCCCTTGAGCGGCTCGAAGGGCGCCTGCTTCGCGACCGGCACGTCCTCGAGTGCCTTGCGAAGATCGGCGATCAGCTTTTCCAGCGACTTTGCCTGGGATTCGAGGCGCTCCAGTTCGCCGCCCTTCTGCCTGATCTGCGTACTGATGGCGGCGACGGCCCTCGACCGCTGGTCCTGCGCGGAGCGCAGGGCGGCGACTTCGCGTTCCTGGTTTGCCTCGAGGTCGGCGAGGTGCTGGTGCTCCTCCGCGATCTTCTCGCGCACGAGCCGGAGGTGCTCGAGCTTGTCCTTGATGCTGTTGATGCGTTCGGCGCGTGCGCGGCCGAAGTAGCCGTAGTACTCGAGCATTCGGCCGAAGGTCGCTGGATCCTCCTGGTTCAGCAGGAGCTTGAGCTCCTCCTCGCGGCCGTTCACGTACGCGGCACGCAGCTCACCTGCCAGCGCACCACGCTCGCCCGCGAGCGCCTTCTCGAGATCGGCCTGCTCCTTCTCGAGATCGGCCAGCCGCGCCTCGCTCGCGATGCGCTGCGCCCGGATCTCGTCGAGTTTCTTGCGGGCCGCCTGCACGCCGAGTTCGGCATCGCGCAGCTGGACGCTCAGCTTGTCGCGCTTCTCGATGTCCTCGTTGACGTCCTTGCGGACCTTGTCGATCCGGGTGTTGACCTTGCGCAGCTCGGCCTCCTTCTGGGCCGGCGTGGGTTTGCCCTGCGCAGCGGCGGGGGCTGGAACCGCAGCCGCGACCCATGCAGCGCACACCGCGACAGCGACGGCCCGGGTGGGCAGGCGCAGCGGCCTTACTCGGCGGGGGCGGGCAAAACGGTGTCGGAACATGCCTCGATCGGGCTTCCAGGCGGGTCAGGAGCGCGCAAGTCTAGCGTGTCGGCGGGGCTGCTATAATCCGCGACCCTCTTTTTCCCACCCCTCCCATGGACCGTCTCCTCGAATACGTCGCCCGGCACCCGTTCCTCGTGGGAGGCACGGCGGTGCTCGCCGTCGCGGCGCTGGTGTACGAGATCAGCCGGGCCCGCAGCGGTGGCCAGTCCGTGGGTCCGATGGACGCAGTCCGCCTGTTGAACCAGGGCGCCGTCCTCGTGGACGTGCGCAGCCAGGCCGAGTTCGACGGCGGTCACGTGATCGACGCGAAGCACGTCCCGCAGGAACAGCTTGCGAGCAGCGCCGAGACGCTGAAGAAGTACCGCGAGAAGGTCGTGATCACGTGCTGCGAGAGCGGGATGCGCTCCGGCGCGGCGGCCCGAGTCCTGCAGGCCCAGGGTTTCACGAAGGTCGTGAATCTGCGCGGCGGCCTGCAGGCCTGGCGCGCGGATAACCTGCCGCTCGTGAAGTCGGACGCGAAGGGCAAGTGATGGCCGGGGCGATGGGCGGCGCGGCAGGCGTGGTGATGTATTCGACGGCCTGGTGCCCGTACTGTGAGCGTGCGCGCGCGCTGCTCGAGCGCAAGGGCGCCGACTATCGCGAGATCAAGGTGGACGAGGACCCGGCCGAGCGCCAGGCCATGCTCGTCCGCAGCGGCGGCCGACGTACGGTGCCGCAGATATTCATCGGCGACCGCCACGTCGGCGGCTTCGACGACCTGTACGCCCTCGACAAGTCGGGCGAGCTCGACAAGTTGCTCGGACACGCCTGAACGACCCCGGGCTCGAGCGGCCCCACGCAACAAACCGAACACCTGAGACAGGACGAGAACATGACCCAACCGAACAGCCAGAATTCGACCGCCGCGGACCCGAACGCGCCGGTGATCAACCCGCAGGCCGTCTACATCAAGGACTGCTCCTTCGAGGCGCCGAACGGTCCTTTCATGGCCGGCGGCGAAGGCAACCCGTCGGTGAACCTGAACCTCTCGACGCGCGCCGCCGCACTCGCGCAGGACATGCACGAGGTCGTGCTGCAGGTGAACCTCGAAGCCAAGGTCGGCGACAAGACCGTGTGGCTGCTCGAGCTGCAGCAGGCCGGCGCGTTCATGATCCGCAACCTGTCCGCGAACGACCTCGGCCAGGTGTTGAGCATCGTCGCGCCGAACTACCTGCTTTCGTTCGCGCGCACGACGATTTCGGACCTGGTCACCAAGGGTGGTTTCCCGCCGTTCCTCCTGCCGCTCGTGACGTTCGAAGGGCTCCACGCGCGCGCGGCCCAGCAGCAGCAGGCGGCCGCCGCGGTCAACTGAGGGCGCCACCTCCGTGGGCGCGCCGGAGCAGGTTGCACCGCCCGGGCCGAAGCCGACCGTGGCCGTGCTCGGCTCGGGCTCGTGGGGCACCGCGCTGGCGGTGCACCTCGGACGTACCGGCCACCGCACGATCCTCTGGGGCATCGAGACGGACGAGCTCGCGGCCATGACCCGCACGCGGGTCAACAGCCGTTACCTGCCTGGCATTACGCTGCCCGACCGCGTCGAGATCGAGCACGACTTCGAGCGTGCCGTGACGCAGGCGGACCAGCTGCTCGTGGTCGTGCCGAGCCACGCCTTCCGCGAAGTGCTCGAGCGCACGAGGCCGCTGCTGCGGCCGGGGCAGCGGGTTGCCTGGGCCACGAAGGGTTTCGAGCTCGCGACCGGCAAGCTGCCGCACGAAGTCGCGGACGAGGTCCTCGGGACCGCCGTCCCGACGGCGGTCCTGTCGGGTCCCACGTTCGCCAGGGAAGTGGGTGCGGGGCTGCCGAGCGCGATGACCGTGGCCTCACGCGACGGCGACTACGCGATGGCGCTGGCCCGCAGCCTGTCGGACGAGAAATTCCGCGCCTACGCCTCGAGCGACATGACCGGCGTCGAGGTCGGCGGTGCGGTCAAAAACGTGCTTGCCATCGCGGCGGGCACGTCGGACGGACTCGGGTTCGGCGCGAACACCCGTGTCGCCCTGATCACGCGCGGCCTCGCAGAGATGATGCGCCTGGGGATCGCCCTCGGCGCCAAGCGCGAGACGTTCATGGGCCTGGCGGGGCTCGGCGACCTGGTGCTCACGTGCACCGACGACCAGTCGCGCAACCGGCGCTGCGGCCTGCTGCTGGCCGCGGGCAAGACGCTCGAGCAGGCACAGGCGGAGATCGGGCAGGTGGTCGAAGGCGTGCTGGCTGCACGGGCCGTGCACGAAGTGGCGCAGCGCCATGGCGTGGTCATGCCGATCTGCGAGCAGGTGTACCGGGTCCTTTACGAAGGCGAATCCGCCCGCGACGCGGTGCACGCACTCATGAAGCGGGCCATCCGGCCGGAAGCCGGCTGAACGGCCTTTCGCGGCGCGGCCGGGCCTCACCGGCCGCCGGCGTATCCCAGCTGACGCCAGGCCTCGTACACCGCCACCGCGACGGCGTTCGCGAGGTTCAGGCTGCGCGCGCCCTCGAGCATCGGGATGCGGAGGCGACGGTCCTCCGGACAGGCCTCGAGCACCGCGTGCGCCAGACCGCGCGTCTCCGCTCCGAAGACCAGCGCGTCACCGGGCTCGTAGCGCACGTCGGCGAACGATCCTGTCGCCCGCGTCGTGAACGCAAACCAGCGCGGACGTCCGAGCGATTCGAGGCACGCGTCGAAATGGTCGTGGACCCGGACGTCGGCCAGCTCGCGGTAGTCGAGGCCGGCGCGGCGCACGGCGCGCGCGTCCAGCCGGAAGCCGAGTGGCCTCACGAGGTGCAGCCGCGCCCCGGTGTTCGCACACAGGCGTATCACGTTGCCCGTGTTCGGCGGGATCTCGGGCTCGTGCAGGATGACGTGCAGCACATTGTCCTCGACTGGGGCATCCGGAAGACGCGTGATACGACGCTCGCGGCGGGTTTAGAATCGGCTCGAACCATTCGCGCACACCCGGGGGAGCCAAGCATGCTGCGCGTGAAGAACCTGCTGGCCCGCAAGGGCCAGGACGTCTGGTCCGTGGACGCCGACGCCCCAGTCCTCGAGGCCATCCAGATCATGGCGGACCGGCGCGTGGGCGCGCTACCCGTCACGCGTTCCGGGGCGCTGGTCGGCCTGGTCTCGGAGCGCGACTACGCGCGCAAGGTCATCCTGCTCGGACGGTCCTCCGCCGAGACGGACGTCTGGCAGATCATGTCGTCGCCGGTCGTGACCGTGGAACCGGGCGAGACGGTGAAGCGCTGCATGGAGATCATGACGGATCGGCGCATCCGCCACCTGCCCGTCGTCGAGGGCGGGACCATGGTCGGCATGATCTCGATCGGCGACCTGGTGCGCGCCGTGATCGAAGAGCAGCGGGAGACGATCGAGCACCTGGAGAAGTTCATCTCTGGCTGAACGGCGCCAGCACGACGCATGAGCCGGCCATGCTCGCAGAACTGAGACGTCGCAACGTTCCCCGTGCGGCTGCAGCCTACCTGGCGCTGGCGTGGCTGCTGATCCAGGTCGCCGACACCGTGCTGCCGCTGTTCGGCTTTCCCGACCATGCGGTGCGCGTGGTCGTCATCGTCCTGGCCGTCGGCTTCGTTCCGGCGATGGTCGCGGCCTGGTCCTTCGAGCTGACACCGGAGGGCCTGAAGCGGGAAAGCGAACTCGTCCCGGGCAGCTCGCTCGAGGTACGCACCAACCGTCTGCTCGACAGGCTGATCATGGTGCTGCTGGCGCTCGGCATAGCCTATTTCGCCGTCGACAAGTTCGTACTCGATCCGGCCCGTGACGCGGAGAAGGTGAGCGAAGCGCGCGAGGAGGGTCGAAGCGCCGCCCGTCTCGAGTCCTACGGCGATCGCTCGATCGTCGTCCTGCCCTTCGCCAACATGAGCTCGGATGCAGAGCAGGAGTACCTGTCCGACGGCCTCGCCGAGGAGTTGCTCAACCTGCTCGCGAAAGTCCCGAACCTCAGGGTCATCTCGCGCACCTCGGCGTTCTCGTACAAGGGCCGGTCCGTCAAGGCCCCGGTCATCGCGAACGAACTCGGCGTCACTCACATCCTGCAGGGTTCCGTGCGCAAGTCCGGCAACCGGCTGCGCATTTCCACCCAGTTGATCGATGCGCGAGAGGACGCGCAGCTGTGGTCGCAAACTTTCGACCGGCCGATCGACGACGTCTTCGCGATACAGGACGAGATCGCTGCCGCCGTGATCGACAAGCTGCAGGTCACGTTGCTGGGCCAGCTGCCCAAGACCCAGCGGTCCGACCCGCAGGCCTACCTGCTGTACGTGCAGGCGCGACAGATCTTCGTCGGCACCGACCGCGACTGGTCGGTCATGGAGCGCCTGCTCAAGTCCGCGCTCGAGATCGACCCGAACTACGCCGACGCATGGGTCGGCCTGGCCATGCTGTACTGGCAGCACCGGTTCCAGACGCCGGCGGATCCTGATCCGTTCTTCGCCAACATGTCGGCGGAGGACGCGGACCGCCGCTCGCGGGAGGCCCTGGAGAGGGCGCTCGCACTCGATCCCGACAACGCGGCCGGCCTGGCATGGATGGCGTTGCGCAAGTCCTACGTAGAGCGCGATCACGCCGCCGCGGCAAGGCTGCACACGCGCTCGCTCGAGCTCGACCCGTCGAACGGCGACGTGCTGCGCCTCGCCGCCATCTTCGCGACGCTCATCCGTCGCGAGGAACTGATGCTGCGGCTCGGCGAGATGTCCGTCGAGCGCGATCCGCTGTGCACGATCTGCATCAGCCGGCTCGTCGACGTCTACATGCACCTCGGCATGGTCGAGAAGGCCGAGCGAATCATGCTCGCGACGGCCGATCCGGGCGTCTTCGGGAGTACACGCGCCGTAGTACGCCTCCTGATGGGTGATCCGGCGTCGGCAATGTCGATCCTGGAAAGCAGTCATTCGCTGTCGATCCCCAGCGTGATGCGGATCAAGGCGATGGCCCTGCACGACCTAGGTCGGAGCCGGGAAGCTGCGGATCTGCTCGAGCAGCTCAAACAGATGACGAACGCCCAGGAGTACGCGCTCTACATGGCGCAGGTTTACGCCTGGTTCGGGGAGCGGGACCTCGCCGTCGACTGGGCCGAGAAACAACTCGAGCAGGCCACGCCCGCCGGCTACATCTATTACTTCACGGTTGCCAGCGTGATCCTGCGCCGGAAGCTCGATGGCTTCCCGCGCTGGGTCGAGCTCCAGCGACGCTACGGTGTCGCGCCGGAGCAGGTTGCGCAGATCGAGTTCGACCCCGTCCTGCCCGGGCAGCCACTTGCGAGGGATCCCCGCGCCGCAGCTCCGCAATGATCACGTGGCGGACGTCGGAGTATCGACAGTCGACGGCCCCGCGTCCCATGGCCTCCGTCCGATTCTTCTACAATGGCGGCATGTCCGCCCCGCTCCCCGCCTCCCTGGCCGTCGACTTCTGCGGCCTGAAGCTCGCCTCGCCCATCGTGCTGCTCTCCGGCTGCGTCGGCTTCGGCGAGGAGTACACCCGCGTCGAGGGTTTCTCGAACTCGCACGTCGGCGCGATCGTGCTCAAGGGCACCACGCGCGAACCGCGCCTCGGCAACCCGCCGCACCGTGTCTACGAGACACCCATGGGGATGCTGAACGCGATCGGGCTGCAGAACCCGGGCGTGGACGCGGTAGTGGACCGGATCCTGCCGACACTCGATTTCGGCGAGACGCGGTTCTTCGCGAACGTGTGCGGGTCGACCATCGAGGACTACGTCGAGACGACGCGTCGGTTCGAGGACTCGGCCATCGATGCGATCGAGATCAACATCTCCTGCCCGAACATCAAGGAAGGCGGCGTGCAGTTCGGCAACGTGCCCGAGATGTCGGCGCGGGTCGTGGCCGCCTGCCGCGCGGTGACGAAGAAGCCGCTCATCACCAAGCTGTCTCCCAACCAGACGGACATCCGGGAGAACGCGCGCCGCTGCATCGAGGCGGGCAGCGACGGCCTCGCCGTGATCAACACGGTGATGGGCATGGCGATCGACGTGAAGACGCGCCGGCCCGTGATCGGCAACGTGCAGGGCGGGCTGTCGGGACCGGCGATCAAGCCGATCGCATTGCTCAAGGTGATGCAGGTGGCGGAGGTGGCGCGCCCGCTTGGCATCCCGATCATCGGGCAGGGCGGCATCCAGTCCGCGCAGGACGCGCTCGAGTTCATCATCGCCGGCGCTACCACCGTCGGCGTGGGTACGGCCCTGTTCTACGATCCGCTCGTCTGTACGAAGATCAACGCCGGCATCGCCGAGTACCTGGCTGCCAACGGGCTGAAGTCCGTGTCCGGGCTCGTCGGCACGCTCGACGCGCCGAAGAAGACCATCCAGGCCTGCTACTGCTGAATAGATAGGTGCCAGGCACCGGATTCGCTGGAAATCCGGTGCCTGGCACCTATTTATTCGTAGCGGAGAGCGGCGATCGGTTCCATGCGCGCCGCCTTGTTGGCCGGGTAGAAGCCGAAGAAGATCCCGACCATCGCCGCGACGCAGAACGCGAGCACGATCGACTTGCCGGTGATCACCACCGACGTCTGCGCCAGCGAGTGCGCAAGGACGGCGCAACCGACGCCCAGCATCACTCCGATCAGGCAGCCTGCGCAGGACATCATCACGGCCTCGAGCAGGAACTGTTGCCGTATGTCGCGTGGTCGCGCGCCGATCGCGATGCGGATGCCGATCTCCCGCGTCCGCTCCGTCACCGACACCAGCATGATGTTCATGATCCCGATCCCGCCGACGAGCAGCGACACGGACGCGATGGCGCCGAGCAGCAGGGACATGATGCGCGTGGTCTCGGCCATCGACTCCGCCACCGCGGTGAGGTTGCGGATCATGAAGTCCGCGTCCGCGTCGGGCCGGAGGTGATGGCGCTGGCGCAGGAGTTCGGTCATGGCGCCTTCGAGCCGCGGCATCACGTCTTCGGAGATCGCCCGCACCATCAGGGAACGCACCGCACCCGGGAATGGCGTGCCGAAGAGCTTCCGCTGGGCCGTGGTCCACGGCACCATCACCGTATCGTCCTGGTCGCGGCCGTCGAGGCTCTGGCCCCGCTCGCTCAGCACGCCCACGACGAGGAACGGGTTCTGCTTGATGCGGATCGTCCTGCCGACGGGGTTCTCGCCGCCGAACAGGTTCTCGGCCACCGTCTGCCCGATCAGCGCGACTCGCGTGGCCGAGCGTACGTCCGAATCCGTGAACGGCGCCCCCTGCGCGATCGGCCACGAGCGCAGGTCGACGTAGTTCGGCGTCGTGCCGAGCACCGTCGTGCTCCAGTTGTTCGGGCCATAGACGAGTTGCGCCGTGCCCATGTGAACGGGCGCCACCGCCTCGACGCCGGGCAGCTCCACGATGGCCTCGCCGTCCGAGACGGTCAGCGTGGGCGCGGCGCCACCGCCCATGCGCACGCCGCCCGATGTCGTCGAGCCGGACAGCACGATGAACAAGTTGCTGCCCATCGAGTTGATGGATGCCTTGACGTCATCCTGCGCGCCCTGCCCGATCGCCATCATCAGCACGACGGCCGCGACGCCGATGACCATGCCGAGCATCGTGAGCGCGGTGCGCATCCGGTTTGCGCCCATGGCCCGCCAGGCCTCGGCCGTCATGACGCCCGAGATCATGCGTCCGCCTCCCGGGCATGGGTGACCGGCCCGTCGTGCACGATGCGTCCATCGAGGAATCGCACGAGCCGACGCGCGTGGGCCGCGATGTCGGGTTCGTGAGTCACCAGCACCACCGTGATGCCACCGGCATTGAGCTCGCCGAAGAGCGCCATGATCTCCTCGCTCGTGTGGCTGTCGAGGTTACCCGTCGGCTCGTCGGCGAGGATCAGGCGGGGATCATTCACCAGTGCGCGCGCTATCGCGACGCGCTGCTGCTGGCCGCCTGAGATCCGGTTCGGGTAGGACCCGACGTACGAGCCCAAGCCGACGCGCTCGAGAACCCGTACCGCCCGCCCGTCGCGTTCCTTGCGCGCAAGGCCTGCATAGACGAGCGGCAGCGCCACGTTGTCCGTGAGCGTCATGCGCGGCAACAGGTTGAAGCCCTGGAACACGAAGCCGATCGTGCGATTGCGGAGCCCGGCACGCTGGTCGACGTCGAGACCGTTGACGTCCTCGCCGTCGAGCCAGTAGCCGCCGGAAGTCGGCCGGTCCAGGCAGCCCAGGATGTTCATGAACGTCGACTTGCCCGAGCCCGAGGGACCCATGACCGCGACGAACTCTCCGCGCTGCACGGTGAGGTCGATCTCCTTCAGCGCCGGGAACGGCCCGGCGGGCGTCTCGTAGTGCTTGCTCAGCCGTTCGACGCGGATGACCGCGGACCGATCCGGCATCACATCACCCGGAACCGCACGCCGGACGGAGGCGTCTGCTGGCCAGCCTTGTCGGCCGTCGAACCCGTGATCACGAGGTCGCCCTGCGCGAGGTCGCCCGAGACGATTTCCGTATGGCGGTTGTCCGTGATGCCGGTCGCGACGCGCACGGGCTGCGGCTTGCCGTTGCGCAGCAAATAAACCGTTCCCATCGGGCCGGCCTTACTGTCATCCCGGCGGCCGCCTCCGCCCGAGGAGTCCTTCTTGGAGCGATTCGCGGTGCCCTCCTGCCGCGGGTGGAAGCGCAACGCGGCGTTCGGGACCATCAGCACGTTGCCACGCTTCGCAACGGCGATCGTGACGAACGCCGTCATCCCGGGCAGCAGCTTCTGGTCCGCGTTGTCCACCGAAATCACCACATCGTAGGTCACGACGTTCTGCACGGTCGTCGGGTTGAGGCGGATCTGGCTGACGCTGCCCTCGAACTGCCGGTTCGGAAACGCATCGACGGTGAAACGCACGGCCTGGCCGACCCGGATGTCGCCGATGTCGGCTTCGGCGAAGCTCGAGTCGATCTGCATCTTGGTGAGGTCCTGCGCGATCTTGATCAGCGTCGGCGTCTGGAAGCTCGCGGCCACGGTCTGCCCGACGTCGACCAACCGATCCACGACGATGCCGGACACGGGCGAATGGATCTGCGTGTACGCGAGGTTGACGCGATCCTTGTCCGCCTGCGCCTGCGCGAGCTGGACCTGCGCCTGCGCCGACTTGACCGCAGTCACCGCCGTGTCGAGGTCCTGCTTGGAGATGTACTCCTTGGCGAAAAGCCCGCGGGCACGTGCCTCGTTCGCCTGCGCAAGCTCGAGCGCGGCCTGGGCGTTACGCAGGTTGGCCTGGCTCTGCCGCGACTGGGCCGAGTAAAGGGAGTCGTCCAGCGTCAGCAGCAGCTGGCCCTTCTCAACCCGCGAATTGAAATCGACGTAGAGCTTCTGGACCGTCCCCGACACCTGCGTCCCGACGTTCACGAGCGTGACCGGGTTCAGCGTGCCGTTCGCGGACACGGAGTGGACGAGGTCGCCGCGCGCGACCGCTTCGGTCTCGTACGCTTCGGCCGCTGCCGCGGTGGACGAGTGCCGATGCCACGCGTACGTGGCGCCTGCGACGATGGCGGCCAGCAGGGCCAGATAAAGTAACTTGCGCGCGCGAGCTGTCATGGGGCACTCGACGGTGGAGGCGGGCTGGAAGGAGAGGGTCCCGCGGGCGCGAGGTCCCGGACCGTGCCTGCATCGAGAGCGCCCATCGCCAGGGCGAGCGCCACTCGCGACGTGCTCCAGTCGTACAGGCTCTGCACGCGCGCCTGGCGCGCGACCGCGAGCGACGACTGCGCCGTCAGCAGGTCGAGCAGGCTGCCCGCGCCCGCCTTGTAGCGACCCATCGCGACCTCCTGCGATTGAGTGGCGCTCGCGAGGAGGTCCGAGGTGCTCCGCAGGGCCTGGGAGGCCGTCACGAGGCTCTGGTAGGAGCTCCAGACGTCGTAGGCGACCTGCAGGTTGACCTGGTCGCGCTGCGCGGCTTTCGCC
>JBBIVG010000014.1:2707-23252 GCA_037439865.1 Nevskiaceae bacterium | reverse complement strand
CGCCGGCACGCCGATGCGCTCGCCGAGGAACGGGAACTGCAGCACGCAGCCGAGCACGCGGCAGTCGAACGGCTTGCCCTTGTCCGGGTTCACCGAGTCGCAGATGCCGAGCACGCCACCGATGTTGAGCACCTGCAGCACGTCGCCCGCCTCGACCTTCTCCGGGATGTGTCCCGAGTAGCCGAAGAGCGCCTGGCGGTGGCCGAGCGCGCCCACGAGCACGTCGCCGCGGGACACCTTCGCCATGCGTCCGCTGGTGAGTTCGAGCGTGTTGTAGGTGGACTTGTTGTTCAGGATCTCGACCACGAGCACGACGCCCTCTTCGCAGGGGATGTCGCTTGTGGCGATGCGGATCTCGTGGCCCAGGCCGCAGGCCTGCGCGATCGAGGCGATCTTGTCGACGACGACGGTGCGCATCTGCATGGCCGTCAGCCCTGCCGCCCGGCACGCGTGTAAAAGATGCCGGGCAGCGCCAGCATCTTCGAGAAGCCGTGCGCGTCCTCGGGGGTCCACTCGCCCACGGACTCGCCGTAGGCGCCCTTCGAGGCCTTCATGAGCGAGCAGGGCGAGGCGACGCCCTCGACGAACACAGAGCCGGGGCGGAACAGCAAGTGCGCTTCGCCGGTGACGCGCTGCTGCGAGGAGAGCATGAAGGCCTCGATGTCGCGGCAGACGGGGTCGAGGTGCTGGCCCTCGTGCACGAGGTCGCCGTACGGCGCGGCCAGGGTGTCCTTCATGCGCGACTGCCGGGCGGAGAGCACCAGCTTCTCGAGCTCGCGGTGCGCGGTGAGGAGCACCTCGGCGGCCGGCGCCTCGAACGCGACCCGGCCCTTGAAGCCGATAATGGTGTCACCGAGGTGGATGCCGCGGCCGACGCCGAACTTCGCCCCGATCGCCTCGACCTGCTCGATGAGGCTCACCGGGTCGAGCGCGTTGCCGTCGAGCGAGCTGGGAATGCCCGCGTCGAATCCGACCGTGTGCCGCTCGGGGGCCTGCGGATTCGTGAAAGCCTCCTTCGTCATGACCCAGGCGCCGTCGGGAATGCAGCCGTCGGAGGTGAGCGTCTCCTTGCCGCCGATGGTCGTGCCCCACAGGCCGCGGTTGACGGAGTAGGCCGCGCCGAACGGCGGCACCGGCAGCTTGCGCAACTGCAGGTACTCGAGCTGCTCCGGGCGCTTGAACGCGCGGTCGCGCACCGGCGCGAGGATCTCGATCTCCGGCGCGAGCGTGCGCAGCGCCACCTCGAAGCGCACCTGGTCGTTGCCGGCGGCCGTCGAGCCGTGGGCGACGACGTCCGTGCCGAGCTTGCGCGCCCAATGTGCGACGGTCTGCGCCTGCAGCACGCGCTCGGCGCCGACGCACAGCGGATAGAGGCCGCCGCGCCGCACGTTGCCCATGATCAGGAAGCGGATCACCTGGTCGAAGTAGGCGCGACGCGCGTCCACGAGGTGGTGCGCCACGGCGCCCAGCGCCCGCGAGCGCTCCTCGAGGACCTTCGCGGCCGCGGCGTCGATGCCGCCCGTGTCCACGGTCAGCGTCACGACGGGGCGGCCATACGTTTCCGCGAGCCACGGCACGCAGAACGAGGTGTCGAGGCCACCGGAGAAAGCAAGCAGGATGGGCTGGGCGCCCGCAGGGGTCTGGCTCATGGGATTCTCAGCGTCCGAAGGTGGAACGAAGGTGATCGTGCAGCCGCCGCTGCGCCCGGGCACTCTCCGTCGCGATGAAGATGGTGTCGTCGCCAGCGATCGTGCCGACGATCTCCGGCCAGTGGGCCTTGTCGATGGCGATGGCGACGCTCTGCGCGGACCCGACCGTGGTCCGCAGCACGGTCAACGTCGGCCCCGCCGCCCTGTAGCCCTTCACGAAGGCGCGAACGTCCTCGAAGTGGCTCGGCGCGAGCGCGTCCTCGACAGCGGGCAGCAGGTACCGGTCCGCGCCCTTCACCACCCCGAGTTCGCGCAGGTCGCGGCTTACGCTCGACTGCGTCGCGTCGAAGCCCTCGCGGTGCAGGAGGTCCACGAGCTCCGCCTGCCGGCCGACGGCCTTCTGCCGCAGGATGCGCACGATGGCGTCCCGTCGCAGGGTCTGGGCGTCGAGGTGGGTGGCCAAGGGCGGATCTCGCGGCAGTGAATAAAAACCTCGCTAATGTGCATAAATATGCACGCCGTGTCAAGCCCGGGCCGTGGGCGCGCGGGCGGGCCGTGCGGTCAGAAGAACTTGGTGACGCCGATGAAGGCGACGGTGCCGATGCCGAACCAGTAGAGGTACGCCAGGCGACGGGACATCCGGATCTCGCGCGTGAGCTGCGCCTCGAGCTCGGCGTTGGGGCCGCCGGCAGCGAGCTTGCGGAAGGTCTCCGTCCAGTGGCGCATCACGAAGCGCAGGATCAGACCGATCACGAGCAGCCCGGAATAGATCAGCACCTTGGCCGCGTACCACTTCGCGGTGAACGGGTGCCCGGTGACGAGGGACAGCGTCGCCGTGCCGGCGAGGACCGGGATCAGGACGAAGCGGATCTTGTCGTCGAACATCGTCAGCCTGAGGCCCGTGTCCGTGCCGCGCTTGACGAACGCGGCGAGCGCGAGCGCGACCCACGCCGCTGCGAGGACCCAGGTCAGCACGAGCCAGCCGCCGCCGAGCGGCTGCACTCCGAAGTTGTGGCCCATGTGCAGCCCGATCGGCAGCAGCAGGATGATGCCGAGCCGCGCGAGGATGTCGATGCGGTAGGCGGTCTCCATGTGGCGGCGGCGCTCGTCGAGCGGCAGCCTGGGGTTCGTCACGTGGTACGAGGTCTGGAAGACGCCCCACTCGCCGCCGAGCCAGTAGACCATGGCGATGATGTGGAACCACTTCAGGACGAGATGACTGGCGATCATCGTTGACTCTCCTCGACGGGAAACTGAAAGAGGCCGCTCAGGCGGCCGTGAGACGGCGCCGGACCCCGGATGCGCGCCGCGCTCGGGGTGCACCGCGGCCGGTCGGATCGACCTGCTCGCGGGAGGTGGCCTTCTCCACGCGGTCCGCGAGTCCCGCGAGCGACGCGGCGACCGCGTCGAGTTCCGCACGGCTGGCGCCACGCAGGCATCGACCGAGCCAGGCCCGCTGCCGCTCCTGCAGCGTCCCGAGCGTCCTGCGACCATCGGCCGACAGCCCGAGCAGGCCGGCGCGCAGGTGATCGACGTTCGGCAGCACCTCCGCGAGTCCCTGCTCGCACAGGCTGTCCGCCGTGCGCTGCACGCTCTGGCGCTGCAGCCCGAGCCGCCGCGCGACCTGCGATACCGTCATCGGCCGCCGGCCGATGACCTTCATCACCTGCCAGCGTGCGCCGCTCAGGCCCGCGTCCGCCGACATCACGTCCGCCGCGTGCAGCACCTGGCCGTGCAGACGGAACAGCGCCAGCAGCACGTCCTGGAACGCGTCTTCCGTGGTCCGGCTCGCGCTGCTCAAGGGCCACGATCCTCGGGGTGGGGTGGTTAGGAGGGTGTCAGAGTGACAGGGTGCTGTCAACATGCCCGGGACGTCGCCGTCGCGCGACAATCACCGCCGGATACCGAGGGACCGCCATGCCCGACCGACACCTGGAACTCGCGCGCCGGCTGCACGCACTGGCCCGCACCGGGCTGCACTTCTGCCGCGACGAGTACGACCGCGAGCGCTACGAGGAGATCGAGGGCATCGCCGCCGAACTGCTCGCCGGCGAGTCCGGCCCGATGCGCCAGGCCCTGCTCGAGGCGTGGTCGCGCGAGCGCGGCTACGTCACGCCGAAGGTCGAGGTGCGCGGGGCCGCGTTCCGCAACGGCGAAGTGCTGATGGTGAGGGAGAGCGCCGACGGGCTCTGGACGCTGCCGGGCGGCTGGGCCGACGTGAACGAGAGCCCGTCGCAGGCCGTCGAGAAGGAGGTGCTGCAGGAATCGGGACTGCGGGTGAAGGCCGTGAAGCTCGCGGCGCTCTACGACCGCAACCGCCACGGCCACGGGGACTTCCTGTTCCACAGCTGGAAGGCGTTTTTCCTTTGCGAGGTCCTCGGAGGCGAGCCGCGCGGCAGCTACGAGACCGACGCCGTGGGATTCTTCGCGCCGGACGCATTGCCCCCGATGTCGCTCGGCCGCTGCACGCCCCGCCAGGTGATGCGGATGCAGGAGCACTGGCGGGACCGCGCCCTGCCCGCGGACTTCGACTAGCGCTCGATCCGGTACTCGATGTCGGCACTCTGCGCGAGGCCCGCCTCCGCCTTGAGCGCCCATCGCGAATTGATCGTGTACCTCAGCTTGATCGTGTTGATCGCCTCGGCGATCGAGATTCCGTAGCTCACGAAGAGCTTGGGGGAGAGGAACTTGCCGAGCACGACCTGCGTGTCCGTGGTGTTCGCGCTGCGCGCGGCAGTGCTCTCGACCGACACCTCGTCGAGGCCGAGCCGCTTTCCCAGGCCGCCGAGCAGCAGACCGCCGCCGCTCACGGCGAGGCTCTCCGCGGCCTTGTTGACGGACGCCGCCTCGGTCGACTGCAGCGTGTTGATCGAGCGGCCGGTGAGCAGGTAGGAGAGCGCCTCGTTGCTCGGCATCGGCGGCTCGGAGGAGAGCGTGATGAACGGATTGTCGAGCGTGCCGCGCACGTTCACCGAGACCCGGATGTTCTCGTCCTTGATCTCGCGCTCGGCGACCAGGTCGAGCGTGGGCTCGGCGAGCGGCGCGTTCTGGTAGCTCAGGACGCCCTTCGTGATCTTCAGGTAGACACCGAACGCCTTGTACTCGCCGTCGATGACGTTGATGGCGCCGGTGCCGCGCGCGAGATCGCCGGGTTGGGTCCTCACGGCCACCTCGCCACCGAGGTGCGCCTTGAGCCCGAAGGTATCGACCCGCACGTCGTCCCCGAGCTTCACGCGGATGTCGCTGTGCACGCGCTGCATCGTGGACGGTCCCGTCGGCTCCTCGGCACGGGTACCGACGATCCGCTCGTCGTCCGACGCGCTCACGGACGTGCTCAGGTCCTTCGGCGAGATGCGCGCCGCGGGGATCAGCACCTCCCCGGTCACGGTGAAACGGCCGGCGTCCGCCGCGACGACGAGGTCGGGCGAAGCCTGGATGCGGTACTCGGGCGTATCCGCGACCAGCAGGTTGTCGCCCTTCAGTCGCATGCTGCCGGTCATCACGCCTTCCGGCCAGGTGAATCGACCGCTCAGCGTCACCGGTCCCTTGCGCGAGGTGGCGGTGCCGTCGAATTGCAGCGCGTCGCCCTCGAAGCGACCGTCGAGCGTCGCGCCCGTCAGCGAGAGGTTCACCCGGTACAGGTCGAGGCGGCCCTCGCGCAGGTGGAATTCGCCGTCGAAGAGCGGATCACCGAGCGTGCCGCCGACGCGCACGGAGCCGTTCAGGCGACCCTCCGAGCGGTCGATCTCGGGCACGAACAGCGGCAGCGCCGTCAGCACCGAGGACTCCGCCTCGATCTCGCCAGTGACCGGGCTGTCGGCGAGGGGGCGCCCCGGCTCCCGGTGGGCCCTGACCTGCCCATGCAGCTGCGTGCTGGCCGCCATGTTGACCGCGGTCGTGGCCCGCAGCTCGTCCTCGTCCGCGTAGAAATCGATGCGGCCGCCGCCGAGCTCGATCGTCTCCGTCCGGGACTTGTTGCGCCGCACTTCGACCGTCGGCTGGTCGACGACGAGGGCCGCGCCGCCGACCCAGTCGTGGCCTGGCTGCCGCTCCGCCCAGCCGCTCGCCTGCAGCTTGCCGTCGAATTCGCGCCGCCCGAGCAGCGACGTGAGCAGGCGGCGCAGTGGCCAGTCCTGGGCGCTGTAGAGCACGCGCCACGACCCGGGCGCGCCGTGCCACTCGCCCTCGGCGCACAGCCGCGCGTCACCCGTGACGAGACACAGCGGTGCCGACTTCACGAGCGTCGGCCCGACCTCGAGCGCCGCCGGCTGCGCAAGCCGGGCGCCGCCGTCCGGGAACTCGAACGAAGCGTCGTCGAGGATTCCCGTCCACGAGCGCCGAGTCACGTCCAGCGAGCCTGACGCCGTGAGCGTCGCCTTGAACCCGGCTACGCGGTGCCCGGGATCGCCCTGCGACTTCGCGACGAGCCTCAGGCGGTGGTCGCTCGCGCGGCCGTCCAGCGTCACGCGCATCGAGTCGAACAAGAGCCCGCCTGCTCCTAGAGCGCTCGCCACGACCTGCGCGCGCGAACCGCGACGGTCGGCCAAATCCATGTCGAGGCTGGCGTCCAGCGTCTCCGCGGAAATGCTGCCGTAACGAAGGCGGCGGATGCGCGCCTCGCCGTCGATCTCCGGGCGTGACTGCGTGCCGCGGGCAGTGCCGGACGAGATCAGCTCGCCCTGCAGCGACGGGTCGATCACGTTCAGCGAGCGCAGGTCCGTGTTCCAGCGCAGGTCGATCGTCGGACCCCAGCGGCCATCGACCTCGAGGTGCGAAGCGGCGTTCGCGACGCGCACGCGCTGCAATTCGTAACCGCCGGCGCGGTAGGCGATTTCGCCACTGCCAGTGAGGCTGCGGCCGAGCAGCGTGCCCGAGAGCTGGCTGACCCGGAGCGTCCATGGCGCGGTCGCGGTGAAGCCGCGCCCGTCGATCGAAGCCGCTATGTCCACGCGTCCGTTCAGGTCCGGCCGGACCCCCGCGATGTCGAGCGCCCGGCCATTGAATTCAGCGCGCCATGGCTGGTCACCGGTCCAGGAAACCCGGCCCGAGCCGCTCAGCTGTCCCTTGAGCACCGTGCCGGTCACCCGGTCGATCACGAGTTGCTCGCCGTCGAGCGTACCGGCGGCCGTGAAATCGGCGGCGGGAATCTGCGGTCCGTGCGCGCTCGCCGCGACCTCGAACCGGTACGGCATGCCTCCGGACAGCCTGTAGCGACCCGCGGCGCTCTCGACGGCTGGCTCGCCCGACAGCGGCCAGCGCAGCTTCGTCCAGTCGCCGGCCAGTTCGAGCACGGGTGAATGCTCCGCGAGCCGCACGCTGCCCGCCGTCGTGAGCGACATCTGCGAGCGCGGCAGCCAGGCCTTGAGCGATACGACGCTGATTGTGTCATCCGCATAGTGGCCTGCGCCGTGGACGCGGACGGGCTCGTCGCCGAATGCCGGTGAAGTGAGCGTGCCATCCAGTCCGATGCCGTCGTGACGCGCGTCCACCGCGACCGAGCCGCTGAATTTCGGCAGCCGGCCGGCGGGGATCCATGGCGAGCCGTCGAACTCGATGGCCCGCAGCGTGCCGACCAGCCGCGCGTCGTGCTCCAGGTCGAGGCCCGTGCCGGCGAAGGCGAGCCTCGCCGGCGCGGTGATCGCCGCGTCCAGGCCGAGGCGACCCAGGTTCCCCGTCACCTTCGCCGTGAAGCGGTAGTCGTGCGCATCCGGCAGTCGCCACGCGCCACTGGCCTCGCCGCGCAGGCCGAGTGGCAGCGTGCCACGCAGGAACAGCTTGCCGCCGATGCGGCCCGCGGGATCCTCGATCGCGAAGGGATCGAGGTCGAGGCGCCAGCGCGTGAGGCGCAGGCTGGCCTTGATGCTCGCCACGTGCAGGCGCGTCCCTTTCTGCAGCGTCACGCCCGCCTGCTTCACGATGGCGTCGGGCGCGACGATGCTGAGCCACGCCGGCAGGAAGTGGATCTCCGATTCCGGCTGCGGCCCGCGGTCCTTGATCGTGACCTCCGCCCGGCCGACCTTGGCGTCGACGAGCGCGATGCGCCCTGCGAGCAGGTTCACGACCGACGGTGTCGCGCTCAGGTCGTCCACCACGACGTGCACGGCCTCGTGGTCCACCACGACCCGGTCGAACGCGATCGGCCCGGCAATCACTCCGCGCGGGTTGGTGACCTCGATGCGCACGGTCTCCAGGTGCTGCAGCTGCGCCAGGACGAACTGCAGTCCCTGCGTCGTGTAGAGCAGCCGGTGCAGCAGCGTCGCCGGCACGGCGAGCAGCAGCACGAGCAGCACGACGAGGGTCCAGCGTTTCCACCTCATCACAACACCTGCGTGATGTTGAGGTGCAGCCGCGGGCTCCGGCCCGGCTCCGACAGCGCCTGCGCGACGTCGAGGCCAATCAGCAGCATCGGCAGCCTGAAGCGGATGCCGACCCCGACGGAGTACTCGAGCGGCGTGTCCCAGTGGTCGAAAGCGTTGCCGGTGTCGAAGAACACCGCGCCGCGCAGGTTCTTCGGCAGGTCGCGCTCGATCTCGATGCTGCCGACGAGCAGGTTCTCGCCGCCGACGCCCTTGTTGCCGCTGCCCGGCGGGGCATTCGGGTCCGGGGGGCTCAACGAGTCGAGCGCGAAGCCGCGCACGCTGCGGTCGCCGCCGGCGAAGAAGCGCTGCGAGCCGGGGAGCTGCGAGAAGTCGTCCACCCAGCTCGTGCCGAACTCGCCGCGCAGCCGCAGGTACCACGGCCCGGCCTGGATCGGCCACACGCGCTCGCCCCGCGCGTAGAAGCGCAGGTACGACGCCGACGAGCCCAGCGTCGAGGGGCTTCCCGAAAGCTCGAGGTAATACGCGGCGTCGCGCACCCAGCCGGTGAGAAAGTTGGGGGGCAGGCTCGCGAACGCGATGCCCGGAATGAGCAGCAGCGATCGCGTGTCGTCCGGCCCCGGAAACTTGGTGAGTTCCTGGCTCAGCTGCAGGAACAGCACGCGTTGCCACCGCCCGTAGACCTGCGTCAGGCTCGAGCCGATCTCGTATCGCTCGCTGGTCAGGCCGCCCAGTTCTTCGTTCGTGTAGCCCGCGGAGAACTCGAGTTTCTCGAGGGTCGGGTCGCCGACGGGAATGATGTAGCGCGCCACCGCCTCCTGCAGCACCTTCGACAGGGTGGACTCGAAGCTCAGGCGGTGGCCGTCCTCGTTCACCAGGCGCCGGTCCCAGCGGAACTGGCCGCGTGGGCCGGTGTCGGTGCCGAAGCCGGCGCTCACGCCGTAGCGGTCGCGCCTGATCCGTTCCGCGTGGATCGTGACCGGCACGGTCAGCGTCGCGGGGTCGCGATCGCCCGGCGTGACCGTCACCTTGGAGAAGTAGTAGCTGTCCTCGAGCGCGAACTGCGTGCTGCGGAGCCGCTCACCCGAGAAGGGCTGGCCTTCGCTGAATCGGATGAACCCCTGCAGCAGCTTCGGGTTGATGGCGTCCTGCTCGATCGTGATCTTGCCGAACTCGTAGCGTCCCCCCGTGTCGAGCGTGAGACGAATGTCGGCCGCGTGCTGCGCCGGGTCCACATCGAGCTCGTGCCGGGTCAGCTTCGCGTCGAGGTAGCCGCGCTCGAGCGCCGTTCGCACGAGGTCGGTCTTCAGCTTCTCGTACGTCGCGTGGTCGAGCCGCGCCCCGGCCCGGAGCGGGCTGGTCGCCACGACGTTCTGGATCTGGTCGTCGTCCTTGCCCTGGCCGACGACGTCGACCTGTACCTCCCGCAGCAGCACCGGCTCGCCGGGCTTGATGCGCAGGCGCACCACCCAGCCGGGCTCGTCCCGCGTCGTCCGGCTGTGCACATCCGGAGCGTAGTAACCGAAGGGCCGCAGCGCGTCCGCAGCCTCGTCCACCGCGCGATCGGCGAGCCGCCGCACCTGCTCGTCGGTCAGGTCGGTCCGCTGCACGTACCGCGTGAGCGAGAGGTACGACCGCACGTTGTCTGCCATGGCGCGGTCCACGCCGTCGATCTCGATGCGGATCGAGTCCGGCTGCCCGAGCGCGGCCGCCGGAGCCACCGAAGCGACGAGCCAAGCGACGCAGGCGATGAACCGGGCGCAGCGCCCGGCAAGCGGCGCTTGCGGCACGGGCTTCATACGCGGGCGTCTGCGCCGGCGAACTCGAATCGCGTCACGCCGGTCTGCCGGCCCGTGGCGTCGAAGCGCCGCTCGTGGACGATGGTCCGGTCATCGTGGCCCAGCAACAGCACCGTCGAGCAGCGTGTGCCGTAGCGCTCGTTCAGGACGAAAGGCGACGACAGGACCTGCTCCCACTCGGGTGCGAGCCCTGTGTCCGGAAGACCCGCAGGCCCGGCGCGCTCGCGGTCCGCGAGCAGGTCGAAGAGCGAGGCCGCGTCGACGTCGTCGTCGGCGAGCAGCGCCGCGAATCGCTCGCGCGTCCGCACCAGTTTCGGCCACGGCGAATCGAGCAGGTGGTTGCTCAGGCCATAGATGCCGGGCCCGAGCTCGCGTGGGCCTCCGGCGTCGCGGTTGGAGAAGTAGTGCAGCGCGTCGGGACCGCCCACGAGCAGGTTGAAGCCGGCGTAGCTCGACGCCGTACCGTTGAGACGGCGCACGAATGTCCCGGGCGCCGCATCGCCTGCCAGGAAATCCGGCACGAGCCGCCCGCGCGAAGGCGAATCCGCGGCCGGCGCAGCCTCGAGGTCCCGGTAATTGGTCACGACGCCGAACCGGCCGTCGCGGCTCAACCCCAGCCACGTGCCTCCGGCGCGCAGGTCCCGCCCGCCGAGCAGGCGCGCATCGTCGTTCCACCAGCCGAGCGGTGCCGCGGGACGGTCGTGGAACTCGTCGCGGTTCGCCGCCACGACGAGCCGGTAGCGCGGGTGCTTCATCCAGGCGAGCACGAGCAGGCACATGGCGACTATTGTAAGCGCGGCTCGAGCGCCTTCAGGCCGCGCGGCGGCGAGTTCAGGGCCCGGTGCCTGGGCCGCGATCGCGGCCGAAGAGCAGGCGCCCCGCCTTCTTCGTCGCCCAGTAGAGCAGCGCCACGATTGCCGCCAGGCACACGAGGGGCACCACGATGGCGAGGATCGCAAGGGCGGCGGCGCCGAGCGTCTCGACGGTCGCCACGACCGGGTTCGCGAGGCCGAGCGTCATCACGCCGGACTTGGCGCGCAGCAGCGCGGTGCTGCCCTTGGTGAGCCCCGCGACGCCGCCGCCCGCGATGATCGCGAGCGGCCACATGACGGCCGGCGGGACGTCGGACATGACCGACGCGCTCGCCACCACGCCCGCGCCGACGGCGGCGGGACCTGCGATCAGGTCGAGCGCGTGGTCCACGCCCGGGATGTAGTACGCCAGCACCTCGAACACCGCGGCGGTGCCGAGCATCAGCAGCGCGGGCGTGCTCGCGAGCCACTGGAAGCCGTCCGTCAGGGGCAGGATGCCTGCGCGTGCGGCGATGCCGGCCGCGAGCAGCGGCACGAAGACACGAAAGCCGGCAGCCGCCGCGAGGCCGATCCCGAGCGCGATGCTGAGCAGCGATTGCAGCGACACGTCCATCCTGTGCTCTCGGCGCCGGCCGGGAAGCGACCGATCGCCGGAATCCTGACGTAATCGGCTCCCGCAGACAATTCAGATGTGCAGCTGCAGCGCGTCCCACGCGGTCTTGGCGATCAGGCAGGAGACGACGGCGATGAAGACCGCGCGCACGAATCCGCTGCCGTGCCGGATGGCGAGATGGCTGCCGAGTTGCGCGCCCGCGACGTTGCACGCCGCCATCGCGATCCCGAGCAGCCAGAAGAGTTCGCCCGTCAGGCCGAACATCAGGATGGCCGCGAGGTTCGCGGCGGCGTTCACGATCTTCGCCGAGGCGGAAGCGTGCAGGAAATCGAGCCCGAATACGCGCACGAACAGGAAGACCAGGAAGCTGCCGGTCCCCGGCCCGAAGAAACCGTCGTAGAGTCCGATGACGCCCGCGCCGGCGGCCGCGAGCGCACTGCCGTGCCTGCCCTGCCGCCGCGGGCGATGTTCGCGCCCGAAGTCACGGTGCAGCAGCGTGTAGGCGAGCACGAATGCGAGCAGGACGGGCACGAGCGCGCGAAAGCGCACGGTAGGAATCCGCGTCGCAATCCACGCGCCGATGAGCGCCGCGACGAACGCGCCCGCCGCGGCGGGCAGCACGAGTTTCCAGTCGAGCCGCACGTGGCGGATGAACCGCGCCGCGGCGCTCGTCGTGCCCGCGAGTCCCGCGAGCTTGCCGGTCCCGAGCAGCGTCGGGTGCGGCGTCGCGGGATACGCCGCGAACAGCGCCGGCAACTGGATCAGGCCGCCGCCGCCGGCCATGGCGTCGACGACGCCGGCGCCGAAAGCCGCCGCGAGGACGAAGGAAGTTTCGAGTGTCACGTCGGCGCGCGCAGGCGGATCATCGGCGCGGTGCGCCCCAGAGCTTGAGCCCCGGCGTCAGGCGCAGCGGCACGCTCGAGCCCGAGTCGTACCAGTCCTCGATCAGGCGGAACGACACCGAGGCCGGCAAGGGCAGCCGGGGAAAGCCCGACGCGATGTCCTCGCGCGTGAACCAGCGTGCGTCCTCGAGTTCCTCGTCGGCCCGCGGCACGGCGTCCGGCGAGGCCGTGGCCGTGAAGCCGACCATGAGCGAGGATGGAAACGGCCAGGGCTGCGACGAGTGGTAGTCCACGTCGAGGACCGTGACCCCGGTTTCCTCGAGCACCTCGCGCGCCACCGCGTCCTCGAGGCTCTCGCCGGGTTCGACGAAGCCCGCGACTGTCGAATAGCGGCCCTCCGGCCACGCGGCCTGGCGACCGAGCAGGGCGCGCTCGCCATCCGTCACCAGCACGATGATCGCCGGGTCGAGACGCGGGAAGTGGTCCTGGCCGCAGGCGTCGTTCGTGCACTTCATGACGTGGCCCGCGCTGGCGCTCGCGGTCGGCGCCCCGCACGTGCCGCAATGACGATTGCGCCGCCGCCACAGCACCATGGCCCGCGCGTAGGCGAGCAGGCCCGCTTCATCCTCGGGAACCAGCCCGCCGGTCATCCGCAGGTCTTCGAACGACGTGCCGTCCGGCAGCCCCGCCGGCGGCTGCTCGCCGGCCACCTCCGCAGCGAAGCAGACGCGGCCGTGGAAGCGTCCGAGCATCACGAGGCTGTCGCCGGCGATCATGTGCCGGAGTTCGTGCCGGACTGCAACGAGTCCGGCCGACCAGCCCTGCCGCTCGTGCCGCAGCAGGCTGCGCGATTCCCACACGGGCACCAGCAGGCTGTCCGGGTCCTCGAGCGCAGCCGCGACGAACGACGCGTCCTTGCGCAGGTGCGCGACGCGATCGAGGTAGGGTCCGGCGAAGACGTTCGGTTTGCGCAATGACTCGGGCTCCCGGTGCGGCCCTCAGTCTAGCAATCCCCCGGTGTCGCGTCGGGCAGGCGGGCGGCGCGGCAGGCCGCACAGTTGTCGGGGAGGATGTCGAGCGTGTCGCGGACCCAGAGCGCGTGGCAATCGGGGCAACGCGCGAGCACGAACTCGTCGTGGTGCGCGAGCACCTGCCCGAGGTACCACGCGTGCTCGAAGGTGATGTGCGGCTCGGGACAGATGCAGAGGAACGTCTCGTACACGTCGCAGAAACGCGCGACCTCCTCGATGCGGGGACCGGGGAGTCGTTGCGGCCGGCCGAGCAGGCCGCAGCAGCGGAGCAGGGCCCCGAAGGTCGCTGCCTGCAGTTCGTGCTCGACGGACTTGCGGAAGAAGGACATCTGGCGAGGCGACTTGCCGCGCTTGCGCCGGACGCGCGGCCCGGCCTGCCCTTGCATGTAATAGCGGTAGAGCTTGCGGACCCGATCGCCCGAGAGGCCCGTGCAATGACGGATGGTCTGGGTGCGGGCTTCGTGGGCGATCAGGCGGTAGGCGACCGTCAGGCGCAGGCGGTCGCGGTCATAACGGCAGTCCGTGATACGCATTGGCTTCCCCCTCATTTTGCATATTCCCGCCATATATGGTCCAACAAGACCATATATGGCAGTCTATAACCAAATGTGATCCAAACGGACCATATTTGGAAGGGCGCCACCATGAGACGGACCGATCATCCGCTCGACCTGACCGCCGACGCGCTCTTGCAGGGAGGCGTCCTGACGCCGTCGATACGTCGGGACCTGGCCGACCTCAACCGGCAGTTCCTCGAACTGGGACTGGCGCAGGAACTCGCGTCCGACCCGCGCTTCGCGTGGTCGGAGGCCGTCCGGGCGGACCTCTGCGGGGTGGACGCGGTGACGCGGGAGCGGATGGCTGCCTGTCCGTTCGCGCTCTTCGAGATCGTATTGCCCTTGGCCTATCCGGGGAACGTGATGGTGTCGTCGCGGGTCGAGGATGCTGCCACGACCGGCGTGAGCGGCGAGCCCTGGCAGACCCGGTGCCTGGCATTCGTGTATGCCGCGCTCTTCGTCGCGTGGCGGCTTGCAGATACCGTGCCCCTCGCGACCCGGGTGACGCTCGGGCTGTCGCCGGGCTCGGAGCTGCGGCTCAATGAAATGCCCCTGTCGGAACTCTCGCGGCTGGCCGCCTGCCCCGGCCTCATCCGTCCGCGGTGGCCTTCCCACGCGCGATTCTGGGCGATGCTGCGCGGGGCGGCGCGGGCCCGCTCGTCCTCCGCGCTGCGGTGGGCGCACTGCGTCGGCGTCTGCCTGCTCGGCAGCGAAATCAGCGAGGGCGGTGGCGGCGTGCCCGCCGGCCCGCCACCCGGGCATAGACCGCCGCGTTGAAGACGACTACCGCGAGCCCGAGGCCGAGCTGCACGTTGCGGGTGAGTCCGCTCGGATAGAGCCATGCGAGCAGGTAGTGCTCGATGAAGCCGCCGGCATAGCCCGCCTGCCCCGCGAGCGCGCGCACGTGGTTCTCGAGCGGCGTCAGCGGGCAGATCCAGCCGCCGAACTCGATCAGGGCGCCCCATGCCGCGGCGGGCAGGTGGAACCACGCCGCGCGCGGCCACCTGAGCGCAAGCAGGCCGCCAAAGACCACGAACAGTACGAACGTCCCGTGTATCACCAGGACGAGATCCGCCAGCCATCCGTACGCCATGTGTCCACGATGAGCGCGCGGGCCGTGGCCTGCAAGTCGCGGCCGGCGGGCGTCCGCAGCACCCCGGTTCCTTGTTTACGCGGGTGCGCCGCATTACCCTTCGCTCCCCTCTCGAGCATCCCTCCCGCGCCATGAAAGCCCTCTCGCTGCGCCAGCTCAGCAAGACGTACAAGACGGGCGTGCAGGCCCTGAAGGGCATCGACCTCGACGTCGAGCAGGGCGACTTCTTCGCGCTGCTCGGGCCGAACGGCGCTGGCAAGACCACGGCGATCGGCATCGTGTCCTCGCTGGTGACCAAGACCTCCGGCAAGGCCTATGTGTTCGGCTACGACATCGACACCGACCTCGAGAGCGCCAAGGCCTGTCTCGGGCTCGTGCCTCAGGAGATCAACTTCAACCAGTTCGAGAAGGTGTCCACGATCCTGGTGAACCAGGCGGGGTTCTACGGCATCCCGAGGTCCGTCGCGAAGGAGCGCGTCGAGCGCTGGCTCGTCAAGCTGCAGCTCTGGGACAAGCGCGACGCGGTCTCGCGCACCCTCTCGGGCGGCATGAAGCGGCGCCTGATGATCGCGCGGGCGCTGGTGCACGAGCCCCGGCTGCTGATCCTCGACGAGCCGACGGCGGGCGTGGACATCGAGGTGCGCCGGTCGATGTGGGACTTCCTGCGCGAGATCAACGCACAGGGCACGACGATCATCCTCACGACGCACTACCTCGAGGAGGCCGAGAGCCTCTGCCGCAACATCGCGATCATCGACGAGGGTCGCATCATCGAGCACGACCGCATGTCCACCGTGCTGCGCAAGCTGCACAGCGAGGTGTTCGTGCTGAACCTGCGCAACCCCGTCGCCGCGGCGCCCGAGCTGCCCGGCTACGCGATCTCGATGGCGGACGACGGCTCGCTCGAGGTCGAGGTCAACAAGGAACAGAACCTGAACGACATCTTCGCGGCGCTGTCGGCGCACGGGATCGAGGTCGTGAGCATGCGCAACAAGGCGAATCGCCTCGAGGAGCTGTTCCTGCGGCTCGTCGAGGGACGCGACGCGGCGACCGGCCAGCCGCGGCCCGCGGTGCCGGCATGAGCGACGTGACCCAGGCCACCACCGCGCCGCCCGCCGGGTCCGCCGCCGACCGGCGATGGGTGGGGTTGCGCACGATCGTCATCCGCGAATTCTCCCGCATCATCCGCATCTGGGGGCAGACGCTGGTGCCGCCGGCCATCACGGCGACGCTGTACTTCCTGATCTTCGGCAGCCTGATCGGCCGCCGCATCGGCGACATGGGCGGCTTCACGTACATGCAGTACATCGCGCCCGGGCTGATCATGATGTCGGTCATCACGAACAGCTACGGCAACGTGGTCTCCTCCTTCTTCGGTGCGAAATTCGGCCGCCACGTCGAGGAACTGCTGGTTGCGCCGCTGCCGAACTGGCTGATCGTGCTCGGCTACGTCGCGGGCGGCGTGCTGCGCGGCCTGCTGGTCGGGCTCGTCGTGACCGCGATCGCGCTCTTCTTCACCCACCTGCGCGTCGAACACCTGCTGGTCGTCGCGAGCGCCGTGCTGTTGAGCTCGCTCGTTTTCGCGCTCGGCGGCTTCATCAACGCGGTTTTCGCGAAGAACTTCGACCAGATCTCCTTCATTCCGACGTTCATCCTCACGCCGCTCACCTATCTGGGCGGCGTGTTCTACTCGATCACGATGCTGGCCCCGTGGGCGCAGCACGTGTCGCACGCGAACCCGATCCTCTACATGGTGAACGCGTTCCGCTACGGCTTCCTCGGCGTGTCCGACGTGAACGTCGGGCTCGCGTTCGGCATCATGCTGGCGGCCGTGGCGGTGCTGTTCGCGCTGAGCGTCTGGCTCATGGAAAAGGGCACCGGGACCCGGGAGTAGGCGGGCCACAAGCATGTGCGGTCGCTTCGCCTTCTACTCGCCGCACGAGGCCGTGGCGCGTCTCTTCGGCGTCGCGGACGCGCCGGCCATCGAGCCGCGCTTCAACATCGCGCCCACGCAGTACGTCGCTTCGATGCGGGAGGGCGAGGAGGGCCGCGCGGTCGCGATGCTCCACTGGGGGCTGGTCCCCTCGTGGGCGAAGGAGCGCTCGATCGGGGCCCGGATGATCAACGCGCGCGGCGAGACGCTGCGCGAGAAACCGTCGTTCCGCAATGCCTACAAGCGACGCCGCTGCCTGGTCCTCGCGAGTGGCTACTACGAGTGGCAGCGCGCCGGCAGCGTCAAGCAGCCCTACTTCATCTCGATGCTGGACGGCGAGCCGTTCGGGATGGCCGGGTTGTGGGAGTCGTGGCGGGATCCCGCGAGCGGCGAGCCGCTCGAGTCGTGCTGCATCGTGACGACCTCGCCGGCCCCGGCTGTCGCGCACGTGCACGACCGCATGCCCGTGATCGTCCCGCCCGGCGACTACGCGGAGTGGCTCGACCCCAGGAACGGCGACGTCGAACGACTCGACCGGCTGCTGGTGCCGTGGGCGGACGGCGGACTCGAGGCGCGTCCCGTCAGCCGGCGGGTGAACGACGCGCGTAACCAGGGCGCCGACCTCGTCGAGCCGCTTGGCAGTGCGCGCGACGGCGCTTAGAGTCGTTGCCGCATGCATTCCGCTGACACGTCTCCCAGGGCTCATGCGACCCTGCGCCTGCTGCGCGCCGCGGTCGCCTGCTGCCTGGCGCTGTGGCTCGCGGGCTGCGGCATGAGCCTGGTGTACCCGCGCCTCGATTCGGTCGTCGCCTGGTATATCGAGGACCTCGTCACGCTCGACGCGTCGCAGTCGAGGCAGCTCGAGCACGCGCTCGCGGCCGACCTCGCGTGGCATCGCGACTCGGAACTGCAGCGGTATGCGGACTCCCTGCGCGGCCTCGCCGCGTCGATCGAGGGCGGTCCCGACAGCGCCGCCTGGTCGCAGGCGAGTCGCCAGACGGAGCAGTACTGGCGCGACATCTTCGCGCAGGCGGCTCCCGGCTATGCCGCGGTCGCGGCGACGCTCTCCGACGCACAGGTCGCGGAACTGCTGGCCAAACTCGAGAAGCGGGACGAGGAGAGGTGGCGTGAGTTCGCCGACCGCACGCCCGGGGAGCGCCTGGAGCAGCGCGAGAAATCCATGCGGCGCGCGGTGGAGAGGTTCACCGGGAAGCTCACGGATGGCCAGCACGCGCTCGTCCGCGACTATGCGATTCGCACCCGGACGTTCATGCCGGAGTGGCGCGAGAACCGGCGCGTGTGGCGGCAGGCGCTTGCGGAGGCGCTGGCCGACCGGCGCTCCGGGCCGCCTTTCGCAGCCCGCATGCAGCAGCTCATCGCCGAGCCCGACACGCTGTGGACCCCGCAATACCGGGCGGCCATCGAGCGCCGGCGCGCGGAGATCGTCGCGCTGCTCGCCGAGATCGACGGGACGCTCACGCCCGGACAGCGCGGCACGGCGCGCAAGCAGATGCTCGCGCTCGCCGACGAGCTGCAGGAACTCGCGCGCAAGCGCGGCTGAGCGGCCCGAGCCCTCCCATGGCGCAGTACGACGGCAAGATCTTCGGCATCGGTTTCTACAAGACCGGGACCACGACGCTGTTCGAGGCGCTGCGGATCCTCGGCTACCACACCGTGAACGGCGACAAGCCCGGCAGCTATCCGGGCGCGGACGACGGCGAGACGCTCATCCGGCAGATCGATGCCGGCGACTTCCGGCTGCCGACGTTCGAACAGTTCGACGCGTTTACCGACAACCCGTATTTCCGCATCTGGCGCGAGATCTACGCGCAGTTTCCGGGCGCCAGGTACGTTCTCACGGTCCGGGAGGAGGCGGCCTGGATCGCGAGTTGCGTGAGCTTCTACCGCGACCGCCGGATCCGCCCGATGCGCGTGTGGATGTTCGGCAGCCACGCGGACCCTTCGCGGGACGAGGCGAGCCGGCAGGCCTGGCTCGATGCCTACCGTGCGCACAACGCGGCCGTGCGCGAGTTCTTCGCCAGCCGCCCGGACCAGTACCTCGAGCTCGACCCGACGCGCGAGCCGGGCTGGGATCGTCTCTGCGCTTTCCTCGGCGCGCCGATTCCCGTACAGGCGTGGCCTCACGCGAACGCCCGCAAGCGCGTTCGCCCGTGGCGCCGTTTCTGGCGCCAGCTGCGTCGCGGCCTCGGGCTCGAAGCCGGCCTGCCCGGCGACCCGGATCGGGAGCGCGACACACCGTGACCCGCCAACGTCTCCTGCTGCAGGAGCCGCCGCTCGGGTTCGTGATCGGCAACCGGCTCGAACTCCTGCCGCCCGTGACCTGGGTGCGCCGCCTGCGCCGGCCGCGCCAGGCGGACGTCTTCCTTCTCTCCTACCCGAAGACCGGGCGCACCTGGCTGCGGGTCATGCTGGGCCAGATGCTCGCACTGCACTGCGGCCACCCGGAGCTCGCGCAGGTCGAGCTCGGAGCTCGCATGCCGCGGTTCGCAGGCGTGCCGCGGATCCTCGCCAAGCACGACGGCATGCCGCAGAAGAAGACGGCGGCCGAGATCAACCCGGACCGCAGCGAATACGCCGGCTGCCGGGTGATCCTGCTCGTGCGCGACCTGCGCGACACGGTCGTGTCCAATTACTTCCAGGTGACCCGCCGCGAGCATCGCTTCGAGGGCGACATCTCGACGTTCCTGCACTGGCCGCGCGGGTCGTTCGACGGGATGCTCCGCTACTACAACGTGTGGGCGGACCAGCGCCATGTCCCGCGGGGTTTCCTGCTCGTGCGCTACGAGGACCTGCACGAAGACACGGCTCGCGAGCTGCGCCGCGTCGCGTCGTTCCTCGAACTCGGGTCCGTCTCCGACGTGACGATCCGCTCCGCGGTCGAGCACGGCAGCTTCGGCTCGATGAAGCAGCGCGAGGCGGCCCGGCCCGCGGACGGCACCCCGCTCGCCGCAGGCCGGGCGGGCGATGCCGAGTCCTTCAAGACGCGACGCGGCAAGATCGGCGGCTACGTGGACTACCTCTCGCCGGACGACGTCGCCTGGCTCAACCGCCGCATCGATGCCGACCTCGACCCGTACTACGGCTACAGCTCGGCGCCGCGGCCGCGGCCGCTCGCCTGATCCCGCCTGCGCCCCGCATGACGACGCGCACCGACCTCATCGCCAACGTCCACGTCATGAAGACGGGTGGGCAGACGATGTGCGACATCCTGCGCCAGTCGTTTCCGGGGCGACACTGCGACATCCAGGTGAAAGGCGTGGCCACCGCGGACGACCTGCGCTTCGCGCGCCGCTTCTATCCGCGCCTGAGGAGCATTGCGGGTCACGGCGTCGTTCCGCTCAGCAACCTCGCGGAAGCCTGCGACTCGATCCGCTTCTTCGCGTTCCTGCGCGATCCGGTCGAGCGCTGCGTCTCGCACTACCAGTACCGGCGCAACAAGGACGAGACGTCCGACTTCGAGCCGTGGCTCGAGAGGTTCGCCAACTACCAGGTGCGCTTCCTGTCGCGGACGCACGCTCAGCCGGATCCGTGGGCCGTTCCGCCGGACGCGGATCGCGCGATGGAGGCCGTCGAGCGCCACGTCGGGTTCGTCGGCCTGCAGGAACGCTTCGACGAGTCGCTGGTGATGCTCCGGCGCTGGTCGGACGATCCGGAGCTCGACATCGAGTACCGGTCGCGCAACGTCGCCGCGAAGAGCACGATCCGCAAGCAGCTGCTCGGCGATCCGCGCATCGTCGAACTCATCCGCGCGCACCACGCCGAGGACGAGAAACTCTACCGCTACGTGCGGGAGACCGTGTACCCGCGGCAGGTCGCGCAGTACGGCGCTACGCTCGCCGACGACGTCGCGGCGCTGCGTGCGAAGCTACCCGCTCCGC
>JBBIVG010000014.1:2364-2605 GCA_037439865.1 Nevskiaceae bacterium | reverse complement strand
AGTGAAGAGGCGGCTGCGCCGGCTTCCGAACCATCCCTATCCCCGACCCCCCGCTCACGATCCCCTGTCCTACTCCACCTCTTCCTGCGGCTTGAACGCCGCCACCAGTTCCTGCTGCTTGCGCGTCGGGACCGGGTCGTAATGGCTCAGGTCCATCGTGTAGGTGCCTTCGCCGCCGGTGATCGCCTTGAGCCGCGACAGATAGTCCTGCAGCTCCGCGAGCGGCACCGTCGCAGTGATC
>JBBIVG010000014.1:0-2328 GCA_037439865.1 Nevskiaceae bacterium | reverse complement strand
GGCCGCTGATCCGCGCGCGCCGCGTGGACAGGTCGCTCGTCACGTCGCCGATCGAGGCGGCCGGCGTGCTGATCTCGATCTTCACGATCGGCTCGAGCACGATGGGTCCCGCCTCCTTGATTGCCGCGATGAACGCCTTCTTGCCGGCCGAGACGAACGCCACCTCCTTCGAGTCCACCGCGTGGTGCTTGCCGTCGTACACGCTGACGCGCACGTCCTGCAGCTCGAAGCCGGCGATCGCGCCGTCGGTGAGCACCTGCCGCACGCCCTTCTCGATGGCGGGGATGAACTGGCCGGGGATCGCGCCGCCCACCACGTCGTCCACGAACTCGAAGCCCGAGCCGCGGGACAGGGGCTCGACGCGCAGGTACACCTCGCCGAACTGGCCCGCGCCGCCGGTCTGCTTCTTGTGGCGGTGATGGCCCTCCGCCGGGCGCGTGATCGTCTCGCGGTACGGCACGCTCGGCGGCGCCGTCTTCACGGCGACCCCGTAGCGTTCCTGCATCCGCTGCAGCATCACGCGCAGGTGCAGGTCACCGAGGCCGTAGAGCACCGTCTCGTTCTGCGCGGTGTGGTGCACGACGCGCACGCACGGGTCCTCGGCCACCATTCGATGCAGGGACTCCGACACTTTCTGTTCTTCGCCGCGCTTCTCGGCACGGATCGCCACGCCGAGCATCGGCGGCGGGAAGTTCACGGACTTCAGGTGATGGTGGTCCTCGTCGTGCGAGTCGTGGAGCACGGCGTCGAAGTGCAGCTCGTCGATCTTCGGCACGGCGCAGATGTCGCCGGGGATCGCGTGTGCGATCTCGATGTGCTCCTTGCCCTGCAGCTGGAAGAGGTGCGCGATCTTGATCGGCTTGCGCGCGTCGCCGACGAACAGCTGCGCGCCGGCCTTCACCGTGCCCTGGTGCACGCGGAAGATGCCGAGCTTGCCGACGAACGGGTCGATCGTGACCTTGAAGACGTGCGCGATGACGTGCTTCGCGGGATCCGGTGACACGGCCACGCGCACCGCATCCGGTCCCTCGCCCTTCAGGAACGGCGGCGGGTTGCCCTCGGCCGGGTTCGGCATCAGCTTCAGCAGCACCTGCATCAGTTCGGGGATGCCCGCGCCGGTCTCGGCGGAGCAGAAGAGAATCGGGACCAGGTGATCCTCGCGCAGCGCCTGCTCGAACGGGCCGTGCAGCTGCTCGGGCGAAATCTCCTCGCCTTGCTCGAGGTAGATCGCCATCAGCTTCTCGTCCACCTCGACGACCTGGTCGATGATCTCGGTGTGCGCGGCCTCCACCGACGAGAAGTCGGCCGGCTTGCCGTGCGGCTGGAAGAAACAGTCCACCACCGACTTGCCACCCTCGGCCGGCAGGTCGAGCGGCAGGCAGGCCCTGCCGAAGGTCTCGCGGATCTCCTCGAGCACTTCCTCGGTGCGCGCCTCGCGGCTGTCGATCTTGTTGACCACGATCACGCGGCACAGCCCGCGCGCCTTCGCGAATTCCATCATCCGGTGGGTCATCGGCTCGACGCCGTTCACCGCGCTCACCACGATGACCGCGGTCTCGACGGCCTCGAGCGCGCTCAGCGTGCGGCCGAGGAAGTCCGGATACCCCGGCGTGTCGACGATGTTCACGCGCTTGCCCTGCGACTCGAACCCGCAGATGGCGGCGTCGAGGGAGTGGAGCAGGGACTTCTCCTGGGGATCGAAGTCGCAGACGGTCGTGCCGCGGGCGAGGGAGCCCTTCGCCTTGATGGCTCCGGACTGCGCGAGCAAGGCTTCGGCCAGCAGCGTCTTGCCCGCGCCTGCTTGGCCCACGAGGGCGATGTTGCGGATGTCTGGGGTCGTGTAGGGCATCGGATGCCTCCGTCTTCATTCTATTAATGCGCCATTGAAGCATACCCCCGCCCCCGGCCGGGACCAGTTGCGTTTGCCGGGATTGGCTTGCAGGCCCATTCAAGGTAGAAAGCCTGTACTCATGGCGGCCGTCCGGCCGGCTTCCGGGGAGTGCAGGGAATGACGACGGGCAAGCGCGCCCTGATCGTGGACGATTCGCGTTCGGCCCGGGTCATCCTGAGCCGCATGCTCGAGCAGCACGGACTGGCCGTGGACACCGCGGAGTCGGCAGAGCAGGCGCTCGAGTACCTGCAGCAGAACCGCCCCGACGTGATCTTCATGGATCACCTGATGCCGGGCATGGACGGATTCCAGGCCGTCCAGGCCATCAAGAGCGACGCCCAGACCGCGACCATCCCGCTCATGATGTACACCTCGCAGGAAGGCGAGCTGTACGTCAGCCAGGCTCGCGCACTCGGGGCCATCGGGGTACTGCCCAA
>JBBIVG010000013.1:0-23400 GCA_037439865.1 Nevskiaceae bacterium | reverse complement strand
GACGGCACCGGCCTGCACCACATGGTGTTCGAGGTCGTCGACAACTCGATCGACGAGGCGCTGGCCGGGTACTGCACGGATGTTTCGGTCACCATCCACGAGGACCAGTCCGTCACCGTGACCGACAACGGCCGTGGAATTCCTGTGGATATCCACCCGGAAGAAGGCCGATCGGCGGCGGAGGTCATCCTCACCGTCCTGCATTCGGGCGGCAAGTTCGACGACTCGTCCTACAAGGTCTCTGGCGGCCTCCATGGCGTCGGTGTGTCCGTCGTCAATGCGCTGTCCGAGACGCTCCAGGTCACGATCTACCGCGATGGCCAGGAGCACCGCCAGGAGTACCGTCTTGGCGAGCCGGTGGCGCCGCTCAAGGCCGTCGGCCCGAGCGACCAGCGCGGCACCGTCATCCGCTTCAAACCCAGCGACACGATCTTCAGCAACATCGAGTTCGAGTACGAGGTGCTGCAGAAGCGTCTCCGCGAACTTTCGTTCCTGAACTCCGGGGTGCAAATCGAGCTGATCGATGAGCGCGACGACCGGCGCGAGGTGTTCCATCACGAGGGCGGCATACGCGAGTTCGTGCGCTTCCTGAACCGCAGCCGCACGCCGATCCACGAGTCGATCTTCTGGTTCCGTGGTGATCGGGACGGCATGGGGGTCGAGCTGGCGCTGCAGTGGAACGACTCGTATGCGGAGACGATGTACTGCTACACGAACAACATCCCGCAAAAGGACGGCGGAACGCACCTCGCGGGGTTTCGCGGCGCCCTGACTCGCACCCTGAACGACTACATCGAGCGTGAGCTCGCGAGCAAGAAGGACCGTGTGCCGACCACCGGCGACGACTCACGGGAAGGCCTCACGGCCGTCCTGTCGGTGAAGCTGCCGGACCCGAAGTTTTCATCCCAGACGAAGGACAAGCTCGTCTCGTCCGAGGTCAAGGGCGTGGTCGAGTCGCTGGTCGCCGAGAAGCTCGAGGAATTCCTCCTGGAGAACCCGGCGCAGGCAAAGGCGATCGTCAACAAGATCATCGACGCAGCGCGGGCGCGGGAGGCCGCGCGCAAGGCGCGCGAGCTGACCCGGCGCAAGGGCGCGCTCGATATCGCGGGCCTGCCGGGCAAGCTGGCGGACTGCCAGGAGAAGGATCCGGCGCTTTCCGAGCTCTTCATCGTCGAAGGTGACTCGGCCGGCGGATCGGCGAAGCAGGGACGCGACCGTCGCACACAGGCGATCCTGCCGCTCAAGGGCAAGATCCTGAACGTCGAGCGCGCGCGGTTCGGCAAGATGCTGTCATCCGCGGAGGTCGGGACGCTGATCACGGCCCTCGGCTGCGGCATTGGCAAGGACGATTTCGACATCGCGAAGCTGCGCTACCACCGCATCATCATCATGACGGACGCCGATGTCGATGGATCCCATATTCGCACGCTGTTGCTGACGTTTTTCTATAGACAAATCCCACTTCTCATCGAACGCAGCCACATTTACATTGCCCAGCCCCCACTCTACAAGGTCAAAAAAGGTAAGTCCGAGACCTACGTAAAGGACGATGCCGAGCTCAACCAGATGCTGCTGCGCTCGGCGCTCGAGGACGCGGCGCTCCACGTGAGCGCAAGCGCGGAAGCCATGCCCGCCGGTGCCCTCGACGCGCTCGCGCGCCGCTACATGGAGTTCCAGGCGGCCGCGCGTCGGTCGCCGCGCCGCTACGACCTGCACGTACTCGAGCAGATGCTGCAGCTCCCGGAGCTGACGACCTCCGATCGGGAGGATGCCGACAAGCTCGCTGCCTGGGGCGCGCAGCTCGAGGTGCTGTTGAACGCGGGGCAGCCCGCCGGGCGCCGGTACACGGTGGCGGTGCACCCGGGCCCGCCGCCGCATCTGGTGGTGAGCCGCACCGAGCACGGCGTCACCGTGGACAAGCACCTGCACCGCGAGTTCTTCAGCTCGAACGAGTACCGCCGCATCACGGAGCTCTCGCGCACGCTCGCGGGTCTTTTCGGGCCCGGCGCCTATGTGCAGAAGAACGACGCCCGGCAGGAAATCGCGAACTTCCGCGAAGCGCTGACGTGGATGCTGGAGCAGGCCCGGAAGGGCCAGTCGATCCAGCGCTACAAGGGCCTCGGCGAGATGAACCCGGAGCAGCTCTGGGACACGACCATCAATCCGCAGACGCGCCGGCTCGTGCAGGTTCGCATCGAGGATGCGCTCGGTGCGGATGAGATCTTCGCGACCCTGATGGGTGACCAGGTGGAGCCGCGGCGGGAGTTCATCGAGCGCAACGCGCTCGCGGCGACCAACCTCGACGTCTGAACCGTTCAGCCGATCGAGTTCCCGGGCGCGCCGGATGCGCCGCTCGAGAGCATGGCCGCACGATCAGTCAGGCTTGCCGCCGGGCGCAGCGACGATCTCCGCCACCTTCGCCTCGATCCATTTCTGGACCTGCTCGTTCAGCTGCCGCGGGTCCATCCCCCTGGGATCGATGGGCTGGCCGATGACGACCCGGATGACACCGGGCTTCTTCATGATGCTGCGGCGGCGCCAGAAATAACCCGAGTTGTGCGCGATCGGCACAACGGGCGCGCCCGTCTGCGTGGCCAGCAACGCACCGCTGATGCCGTACTTGCGTGTCTGGCCGGGCATCACGCGCGTGCCTTCAGGATAGACGATGACGCCCATACCGGCCGCCAGGCGCTCGCGACCCTGAGCCACCACCTGGTTCACGGCACGGTGCCCCGCGCTGCGGTTGATGGAGATCGGCTTATAGGTCGTCACTGCCCAGCCAAGCAGCGGAATCCAGGTGACCTCCCGCTTCAACAGCCACGATGCCGGGGGTACGACGAACATCTGCGCCATCGTGTCCCACGCCGATGAGTGCTTCCAGAGCGAGATGAACGGCTCCTTCGGCAGGTTTTCCAGGCCCTCGATCCGGTACGTGAGACCGCAGACCTTGCCGGCGAGCCACGTCAGCGTCAGGCCCCAGTTGCGGGGAATGACGTAGCGCTGCTCGATCGTGAGCGGCAGCAACGCACTGATGAGCACGGCGATGGCAAAGACTGCCGTCACGAAGACCATCAGCGTGGAGAATACCAGCGACCGGATGAGCTGCATGGCCGCTATCCAGGCAGCCTGGAAAGATCGGCGGCGTGCATGAAGAGCGATTGCAGCCGCCGCAGCAGCGCAAGGCGGTTCGCCCGAAGTGCAGGATCATCGGCCATCACCATGACCGAGTCGAAGAAATCGTCCACCGCCTTGCGCAGCACCGCGAGCTGCTGCAGCGCCTCCGTGTACTGGCGCGCCGCGAACCTCGGCTCGACCAGCCGGCCGACGGCGGCGACCTGCTCGGCGAGGATCTGCTCCGCCGGGTCGCGCAGGAGGTCGTCGTCCACGTCTTCGCGGACCGGCTCGGCAGCCTTACGCAGGATGTTGGCGATGCGCTTGTTCGCGGCCGCCAGGCTCTGGGAGTCCGGCAGGCGCAGGAACTCGGCGAGCGCGCGCAGCCGCGAGTCGAAGTCGAGCGGGGACACCGGCCGGGTGGCAAGCACGGCGTCGAACATCTCGGTGGTGATCGAGAATCCCGCGTCGCCTTCGAGGTAGTAGGCGCGCAGCCGCTCGAAGATGTAGTCGTAGATCTCGCGCGCCGCACTCTCCTGCGCGGCGAACGGGAGCGCGGCGAGCGCCTCGGCGATCAGGCGCTCGAGGTCGAGGTCGAGCCTGCGCTCGACCGCCGTGCGCAGCAATCCGAGGGCCGCGCGGCGGAGGCCGAACGGGTCGCGCGTGCCGGTCGGCTTCTGGCCGGTGGCAAAAATGCCGACGATGGTGTCGAGCTTGTCGGCGATCGCGACGGCCATGCCGGTACGCGTGGCGGGCGTGTCGTCGCCGGCGAAGCGGGGCAGGTATTGCTCGCGTAGCGCCTCGCAGACCTCCGCGGGTTCGCCGTCGTGCCGGGCGTAATAGCGGCCCATCAGTCCCTGCAGCTCGGGGAATTCGCCGACCATGGCGGTCAGCAGGTCGCACTTGCTCAGCTGCGCGGCACGGTCCGCGAGCGACGGGTCGCCCCCGATGGATTCGGCGACGGATCTCGCGAGTCGGCGCACGCGCTCGGTCTTGTCGTGCAGCGAGCCGAGCTGTGTCTGGAAGGTGACACGCCTGAGCGGCTCGCGGCGCGTCTCGAGGCGGTGCTGCCGGTCGGAGGCCCAGAAGAAGGCCGCATCGCTCAGACGCGGCCGCACGACGCGCTCATTGCCCGCGACGACCTGCGCCGGGTCGGAGCTCTCGATGTTCGCGACCGTGACGAACCACGGCATCAGTCGGCCCTGCGCGTCGCGGACCGGGAAGTAGCGCTGGTGATCCTGCATGGTCGCGATCGGCACTTCCGGCGGCAGTTCGAGGAACCGCTCGTCGAAGCGTCCGGCGAGAGGCACCGGCCATTCCACCAGCGCCGTCACTTCATCGAGCAGCGCGTCATCGATGACCGTCACGCCGTCGAGACGCTGCGCCGTGACGGTGACGCCCTGGCGAATGGCCTCGCGTCGCTCGTGGATGTCGGCCATCACCCGGCCGCGCTTGTGCAGCGCCTGGACATATGCGGCCGGGCTGCTGATGTTGATGGCCCGCGGCGCCATGAAGCGGTGTCCGTACGTGATGGTGCCGGCACGGACGCCCAGGAGCTCGCATGGAACTTCCTCGCGACCGAACAGCATCAGGACCCAATGTACGGGACGCACGAACTCCGCCTCTCCGGCGCCCCAGCGCATGCGCTTGGCGATCGGGAGCGCGTCGAGCGACGCCTGGACGATGCCTGGCAGCAGGCTCAGCGTGTGGGCGCCTGCTTCGGTGCCGCGGTGCACTAGCCAGACGCCCTTCGGTGTCTCGAGCTTCGCGAGCGCGGAGACTTCGACACCGCATCCGCGCGCGAAGGCGAGGGCGGCGTGGGTCGGCGCGCCCTGCGCGTCGAACGCCGCCTTGAGCGGAGGGCCGCGCTTTTCGATCGCGCGGTCCGGCTGCTGCTCAGCGAGTCGCCGAACGCGAACCGCGAGCCGGCGCGGCGTGGCATATCGCTCGACGGCGCCGTGCTCGAGGCCGGCATCCTTCAGACCTTTCGTGATGCCGTCGGCAAACGCAGCCGCGAGTGCGAGCAGGGACTTCGGCGGCAGTTCTTCGGTGCCGATCTCGACGAGGAAGTCGCGCCTGGAGGTCATGGTGCGACCTCCGGCGCGGAAAATTCGGTGCCATTCACCGATTTTCCTCGCTGTGAAAGATCGGTGAATGGCACCGAATTTTGGCGCAGCATCGGGAAGCCGAGCGCCTCGCGGCTTGCGAAATAGGCTTCGGCCACGCCGCGCGCGAGGGTTCGCACCCGCAGGATGTAGCGCTGGCGCTCCGTTACGGAGATCGCCTTGCGTGCGTCGAGCAGGTTGAAGGTGTGCGAGGTCTTGAGCATCCGCTCATACGCCGGCAGGGGCAGCTTCGCCTCGAGCAGCCGGAGGCACTCCTTCTCCTGCGCGTCGAACTGCCGGAACAGCTCGTCCACGTCCGCGTATTCGAAGTTGTACTTCGACTGTTCGACCTCGTTCTGGTGGTACACGTCGCCGTAGGTCACCCGGCCCAGTGGTCCGTCGGTCCAGACGAGGTCGAAGACGCTCTCGACGCCCTGCAGGTACATCGCCAGGCGCTCGAGGCCGTAGGTGATCTCGCCCATCACGGGCCGGCAGTCGAGGCCGCCCACCTGCTGGAAGTAGGTGAACTGCGTGACCTCCATGCCGTTCAGCCAGATCTCCCAGCCGAGGCCCCAGGCGCCGAGCGTCGGCGACTCCCAGTTGTCCTCGACGAGGCGGATGTCGTGCACCAGCGGGTCGATGCCGACGGCGCGCAGCGAGCCCAGGTACAGGTCGATGATGTCGTGCGGCGACGGCTTGATGACCACCTGGTACTGGTAGTAGTGCTGGAGGCGGAACGGGTTGTCGCCGTAGCGCCCGTCGGTCGGACGGCGCGAAGGCTGGACGTAGGCGGCGCTCCAGGGCTCCGGGCCCAGCGCTCGCAGGAACGTGGCCGTGTGGAACGTGCCGGCTCCCATCTCCATGTCGTAGGGCTGGATGATCACGCAGCCCCGTTCGGCCCAGTAACGCTGGAGCGTCAGGATCAGGTCCTGGAAAGTCCGGGGTGGGGTGGGGGCCTTCTTGGGCATCGTGAATCCGCGTGAGGGTCGCTGCAAGGCGGCGAAGTATAGCGAACGCCTGCCGGGCCTCGACGATGCGGGCGGCTCATGCGCGAACCGGCCGGCCGTGGCAGGATCGAGCGAGGAGGCCTGCATGACACACGCGCCTGACCCTGTCGAACGGTTCCTCGCATCTCCCGCTTACGGCGTCGTCGGCGCATCGCCGCGCCGCTACAAGTACGGCAACAAGGTGCTGCGCTGCTACCAGCAGAACGGTCGGCGCGCGATCCCCGTGAATCCCAACGAGTCGGAGGTCGAGGGCGTGGCCTGCGTGGCAAGCGTCATGGACCTGCCCGACGACGTGAAGAGTATCTCCGTGATCACGCCGCCGCCGGTCACGGAGCGAGTGATGCAGGACGCGATCCGCAAGGGCATCGAGAACGTCTGGATGCAGCCGGGCGCCGAGAGCGACGCGGCCGTCGAAGCGTGTCGCAACGCTGGCATCAACGTGATCGCGGATGGCAGCTGCGTGCTCGTCGTGCTCGGTTATCGCGAGCGCTGAGGAGGGTGGTCCGGTCCCGGGACGGACGGGCTCCATGCGCGTCCAGACACACCGGTAATAGTTAAACTGCATTGCAGCATCTCCTTGCAAACATTCGCCCGATCCATACGATTCATCAATCCAGATGCACAGTTCGGGCGGCAGCCCGACCCGCCGCACGGGCCCTGATGCACCCGCGCGTGGTCACCGGAGACCCGCGGGATCACCAGCGCGTACCAGAAACAATGCCTCCGCTCGATCCGCTAACATTCCGGCCGATGCAGAGGGGCCTGTCCTGACGCGATCACTCAAAAGGCAAATTGCGCTCCTGGCGTTGCTTGCGCTGCTGTTCGCGCAGGCAGCGGCCGGGGTGCACGCGCTGAAGCATTTCGGCGCGCGCAACGATTCGCCCGGCGTCCCCGATGCGCACTCGCAGCTCTGTCTCGCCTGCGTTTCTTTCGCGCCCCTGGCGTCGGCCCACGGTGGGACGACCGTCTCGTTCGACGTCGCATCGCTGGGTGTCGAGCCTTTCGTCCGCGCGGCTGCCCCCGTCGCTGCCGAGCAACGGCACCACTTCGGCTTCAGGTCCCGCGCCCCTCCCTGCTGATCTCGCAACTGAAGCGTCGGCTGTTCGCGGCCGGCTGGTCCGAGATCGTCGAGGAAATCCCTCATGGGAATGGTTCCGTTCCGCGTGGCGCTGGCCGCTGGCCTCGCCACGTTAGTGCCTGTCGTCGCCCAGGCGGCGACCGATGCCGAGGTCGCTCAGCTCCGTGCCGAGATCGCGGCACTGAAGGCCGAGTATGCAGATCGGGTGGGCGCGCTCGAAGCGCGCATCAACCAGCTCGAGGCGACGAACGCCGCCGCAGCCTCGGCTGCCGCCACTGTCCCCGCAGTCGTCGAAGCCCCACCGCCCGCGCCTGCGCCCGCGAAGAGCGCATCGGCTTTCAATCCCGCCATCTCCGTGATCCTGATGGGCAACTACACCAATCTGTCCCAGGATCCCGCCGGCTACTACATCGCGGGCTTCATGCCGCCGGACGAGGGTGTCGGGCCGGGCGACCGCAGCTTCAACCTCGGCGAGTCCGAGCTGACGCTGGCCGCGAGCATCGATCCCTACTTCACGGGTGCCCTGACCGCGGCCCTCTCGAGTGACAACGAGATCTCGGTCGAGGAGGCGTATTTCCGGACACTTGCCCTGTCCGCCGGGTTCTCGATCAAGGGTGGCCGATTCTTCTCGGGCTTCGGTTACCTGAACGAGGTCCACGCCCACGCGTGGGACTTCATCGACCAGCCGCTGGTGTACCAGGCGTTCTTCGGCGGGCAGATGGCGCAGGACGGGCTGCAGGCGAAATGGCTCGCGCCGACCGACTTCTTCCTCGAGTTCGGCGCCGAGACTGGCAATGGCGAGTTTTTCCCGGGCACGCGACTCGGCCGCAACGGCGCAAACGGGGCCACGGGCTACGTGCACGTCGGCAGCGACATCGGGGACTCGGCCACGTGGCGCGGTGGGTTGTCCTACGTCTATCTCGACGCCGAGGACCGCAGCTTCACCGACGAGAACTCGCTCGGCGAGCAGGTCGCCAATGCGTTCAGCGGCACGTCAAAGACCTGGGTCGTGGACGCGGAGCTGAAATGGACGGCGCCGGGCGATCCGCGGCGTCGCTACCTCAAGCTGCAGGGCGAGTACATGTACCGCACCGAGGACGGCGAGCTGAGCTACACGGCGCTCGGGCCGACGCTCGACGGCAGCTATCGCAGCCGTCCGTCCGGCTGGTACCTGCAGGGCGTGTACCAGTTCCTGCCGCGCTGGCGCTTCGGCCTGCGCTACGACTCGCTCGACTCCGGTGACACGAAGATCGGCCTGGTCCAGTCCGGCCTGCTCACCTGGGGCGACTTCCCGATGCTCGTTCCCGCGACGTCGTCTCGCACCACGCTGATGTTCGACTGGAGCCTGAGCGAGTTCTCGCGACTGCGTGCCCAGTACGCCTGGGACGATGCCGCGCCCGGGCCGACCGACGACCAGTTCTTCCTGCAATACATCTACGCACTCGGCGCGCACGGCGCGCACAAGTTCTAGGAGCGCAACCATGATCCGGAAATCCATCGTCGCCTGTACCGTCGCGCTGTTTGTCTTTGCAACGTCCGCGCAGGCCGCAATCAAGGTCCTCGCCACCACCGCCGACTGGGGCTCGCTCACGACCGAGCTCGGTGGCGACAAGGTCAACGTGTACACGGCCACCAACGCGCTGCAGGACGTGCACCAGGTGGACGCGAAGCCCAGTCTCATCGCACGCGCCCGCGCTGCCGATCTCGTCGTGGCAAACGGTGCCGACCTCGAGGTCGGCTGGCTCCCAGTGCTGCTGCAGGAGTCGGGCAACGCGAAGATCCAGCCCGGCGGCACGGGCTACTTCGAGGCGACCTCTGCGGTGAGGCTGATGGACATCCCATCGGCGGTGGACCGCTCGATGGGCGACATCCATCCCCTCGGCAACCCGCACATCCAGCTCGATCCCCACAATGTCGCCGCCGTGGCCAAAGCCCTGACCGCGAAGCTCGCGGCGGTGGACCCGGCCAACGCGCAGTACTACCAGTCTCGCGGCGCGGACTTCCAGGCGCGATGGCAGCAGGCGATGGCGCGCTGGGATGCGCAGGCTGCGCCGCTCAAGGGCGTGCCCGTGGTCGCGATCCACATGGACCAGCGCTATCTCGGTCGCTGGCTCGGCCTGAACCAGGTCGCAACCATCGAGCCAAAGCCCGGCGTACCGCCGAGCGCGGGCTATCTCCTTGAGCTCGTGAACAAGCTGGCGGCCACGAAGCCGAAGATGATCCTCCGCAATGCCTACAACGACCCGAAGGCCGCGGAGTCGCTGGCGCAGAAGATCGGTGTCCCGGTCGTTCTGCTGCCGTTCTCGGTCGGGGGCACGCCTGAGGCGAAGGACCTCTTCGGCCTGTTCGACGACACCCTCAACCGGCTGCTGGCGGCGAACAAATGAACGACGTCCTCGGCGCCCTGGGCATCCTGTGGCCGGCGCTCGTCGCCGGCATCCTGGTTTCGTCGTCGCACGTGCCGCTCGGGCAGCAGGTGCTCCGGCGCGGCATCGTGTTCATCGACCTCGCGATCGCCCAGGTGGCCGCGCTCGGCGTCATTGCCGCGCAGACCGCGGGTCTCGAACTCGGCGGCTGGATGACCCAGGTCGCGGCGGTCGTCGCGGCGCTGCTCGGCGCGCTGCTTCTCACCTGGACGGAGCGCAAGCGACCCGAGGTGCAGGAAGCACTGATCGGTGTCCTGTTCGTGCTCGCCTCGACGGCGCAGATCCTGCTGCTCGCGAACAATCCGCACGGCGGCGAGGAGCTGAAGGACCTGCTCGCCGGCCAGATCCTCTGGGTGTCGAAGGAGCAGCTGATCCGTGCGGCGGTCGTGACCGCTGTCTTCCTTTTCGTGTGGTTCCGCTGGCACGGGAGGCTCGGGCACGCGGGGTTCTACGTGCTCTTCGCCGTGATGGTGACGCTGTCGGTGCAGCTCGTCGGCGTGTACCTCGTGTTCACCACGCTGATCGTGCCCGCGCTGGCGACCTATCGGCACGGGCCGAATCGCCAGCTGGCGCTCGGCTACGGGCTCGCATTCGTGAGCTACCTCGTGGGACTCGCGGCTTCCGTGGTGACCGACCTGCCGTCGAGCGCCGTGATCGTCTGGGCCATGGCCGTGCTCGCGATCGTGCTGCACCTGACGGCGCGGCCGAAAGTCGCGCCGGATCTCGAGGAAGGCTGACGTGACGCCTGGAGCGGCCTCGCGCTCGCCTCAACGGCGGGGACGGATCACGACCGTCCCGGCCAGCTTGTCGTGCCAGCCCTGTTTGCGCCGGTCCCACGCGACCCAGAAGAAGCCGAGCCCGAAGCCGAACAGCGACACGTAGTAGCCGACGTAGCGACGGATGGCCTGGGCCCGCGTCGGCGGTTCGCCGGTCTCCGCGTCCACGATGCGGGCGTGAATCAGCATCTTGCCGGGCGTGGCCTGGCGCGCGATCCAGAAAGCGACGATGGCGATCGCGGGCAGCACCAGCTGCACGATGAAGTCGACCGGCCCCTTGATGAGGTCCGGGTCGCTCCAGTACGCGCGGCCGTAGATCAGCGTCAGGACCGGGTAGAGGATGACGCAGAGCAGCAGCGTATCGATCAGCGACGCACCGACCCGGGCCCAGAATCCCACGTACTCGTAACGGCTTTCGTCGATCGGCATGACGTCCCCTCGCGGCCCTATCGGTGGTCCGAACGCGAGCGTACGCTAATCGCGCCAGACACAACGATCGACGCCGCAAAGGCGCGAGCAGAAGGCCCCGGACGCTCCGAGCGCTCGGGCTTTGGGGAGGACAGGAAGATGGCCCATCGCGACCAGTTCGGCGTCGCGCTGACGAGCGGCGATCCCGCCGCAGTTCGCCAGTTCGACGTCGCCGTCGGCAAGCTGATGACCTTCAACAACGACCCTGTGGCAGAGGTCGACAAGGCGACGGCGCTCGACCCCGGCCTCGTGATGGGTCACGTGCTGAAGGGACTGCTGTGCGTGCTCGGGACGGAAAAGTCACTCTTGCCTGACGCGAAAGCCGCCCTCGAGGAGGGCAGGGAGCACGCGAAGGGCGCATCGACGCGAGAGCAGAAGCACGTCGCGGCGCTGGAAGCGTGGATCGACGGCCGGCTGCACGACGCGTGCGGCGCGTGGGAGGACATCCTGATCGACGAGCCGCGCGATGCGCTCGCCATGCTGGCCGCGCACCAGGGAGATTTCTTCCTCGGCCAGTCGAGCGAGCTGCGCGATCGCGTGGCGCGACGCCTGCCGCAAGTCGATACGGGCTCCAGGCTCGAAGGCTATTACCAAGGCATGCACGCGTTCGGCCTCGAGGAAATGGGCGACTATTCGCGCGCGGAGGAGGCCGGTCGGCGTGCCGTTGCGAGCGACCATCGCGACGCCTGGGCCATCCACGCCGTCACGCACGTGATGGAAATGACGAATCGGATTGCGGACGGGCAGGAATGGCTTGCTTCGCGAGTGGACGACTGGTCGCCGGACAATTTCTTTGCCGTTCACAACTGGTGGCATTTCGCGCTCTTCTCTTTCGACCAGCAGCGCTGGGACAGCGTGCTCGACCTGTACGACTCGCGGGTGCGGGGCAGCGATTCGACCGTGATCCTCGACATGATCGACGCCAGCGCGCTGCTGTGGCGACTGAAGCTGCACGGCGTCGACGTCGGCCGTCGATGGCAGCGCCTGGCCGAGGCGTGGGAGCCGCGGATCGACGACGGCTGGTATTCGTTCAACGATACGCACGCGATGATGGCCTTTGCCGGTGCGGCCCGTGACGACCTTTCGCGCAGGCTGCTCAGCGTGATGGAGCAGTCCGCACTGCGTCCTACGGACAACGGCGCCATGACGCGTACCGTCGGGCTGCCGGTCGCGAAGGCTGTGCTCGCCTACGCAGAAGGCCGTTACCTGGAGGCGGTACGGCTGCTGAGTCCGGTCAAGGCGATTGCCGCGCGTGCCGGGGGCTCGCATGCGCAGCGGGACCTGCTGGCCCAGACGCTGGCGTCGGCGGCCGAGAAGTCCGGCCAGGCGCGTCTCACGCGTTCCCTGCTGAACGAGCGACTGGCACTGAAGCCGAGGTCGGCCCTGAATCTCGCCTGGATGCGGCGAATCTCGGGATCCGAGGGCGCCAACTGACCGACCCGACGGGTTCCAGTACTTCGACTGACGTCCGTCGTGCCCGTCAGGTATAGGCCTTGTACTTGTCGAGGTAGCGCACCGGTTTTGACAGCGCGTCGCGGCGGAAGGGATCGCCCAGCTCGCGCGTGACCATCATCTCGAGCACGGTGGTCTTGCCTTCGGATTGGGCTGTGACGGCGGCCTGCAGCGCCGGGCCCACGTCGGAGAGCTTGTCCACGGTGACGCCCTCGCACCCGAACGCCTTCGCCACACCCGCCCAGCTCGGGCTCACGAGGTCCACGGCCTGGAAGCGGCGCGAGTAGAAGTCGACGTGGTTCTTCTTCTCCGCGCCCCACTGGCCGTTGTTGAACACCACCACCGTCACGCCAATCTTCTCGCGCGCGCAGGTGAGGAGTTCGTTCAGGCTGATCCCCCACGCGCCGTCGCCCACGTAGGCGATGACCGGGCGATCGGGGACGGCGACCTTGGCGCCGCAGGCCACCGGGAACGCGTAGCCGCAGTTGCCGAAGCTCATCGCGGCGAACATCGAACGCGGCTGCTCGAAGCGCAGGTACGAGTTCGACACCGAGCATATATTGCCGATGTCGGTCGAGACCATCGCGCCCTTCGGCATGGCGCGCTCGAGCTCGCGCAGCATCTGCCGCGGGTGCATGAGCTTCGAGTCCTTCGCGACCTCGAGCGAGTACGGGTCGCGCTCGTGCGTCCACTCGTTGAGCTCCTGCTCCCAGGCACCCTTCCCGGCCTCGATCTTCGTCTTGCGCTCGGCCTGGTTCGCGAGGCAGGCGAGGCTGCGGCCTCTCAACCGTTCGATCAGCGCCGCCGCCGCCGCTTGCGCATCGCCATGTATGCCAACGCTGATCGGCTTCACGAGACCGAGTACCGTCGCGTCCGCGTCCACCTGGATGATCTTCGCGTTCGCCGGCCAGTACTCCATACCGTACTGCGGCAACGTGCCGAAGGGGCCGAGTCGCGTGCCGAGCGCGAGCACCACGTCGGCCTGCGCGATGAGCTTCATCGCGGCCTTCGAGCCCTGGTAGCCGAGGGGCCCGCACCAAAGCGGATGCGAAGCGGGGAACGTGTCATTGTGCAGGTAGCTGTTGCAGACGGGGGCGTGCAACAGGTCGGCGAGCGCGATGACCTCGGCGGTTGCGCCCGCCATGATCACGCCGCCGCCGGCGAGGATCACCGGGAACCGCGCAGATGCCAGCAACGCGGCCGCCTCGTCGAGTGCCGCGGCGTCGCCCGCCCCGCGGCCGATGCGCATCGGCGGGGTGATCGTGGCCTGGAGGTCGCCGTAGAAATAGTCGCGCGGGATATTGAGCTGGCACGGACCCATCTCGAGCATCGCGCGGTTGAAGCAGCGGCCCGCGATCTCGGCCATGCGCTTCGGGTTGTTTACGTGCCCCTGGTACTTGGTGATCTTCGAGAAGATCGGCAGCTGCTCGGTCTCCTGGAAGCCGCCGAGCCCCATCGTCGCGGAGCCCGTCTCCGGCGTAATGAACACGACCGGGGAGTGCGCCCAATAGGCGGCGGCGATCGCGGTGACGAAGTTGGTGATGCCGGGGCCGTTCTGTGCAATGCAGACCCCGTGCCGGCCCGAAGCACGGGCGTACCCGTCCGCCATGTGCGCCGCGCCCTGCTCGTGTGCCACGGGAATGAAGCGGATGCCGGCGGCCGGGAAGATGTCGAGCGCGTCCATGTACGCGGAACCGACGATGCCGAACACGTCGGTCACGCCGTTCGCTGCGAGAGTCTCGACAAGAGCTTCGGACGGGGTCATTCGCTGGGGCTTGGGCGCGGTCATCGTGTTTCTCCGCTGTTCATGCGTGGCCGCAGTCGGCCGAGATGCAGAAATCGAAGGCGGACACAGTAATCCTCGCGCCGCGCTGAAGAATCAGGAGGTGCCGAAACGAACGTGGCCGGTGCGGTCCCTGCCAGGGGACCGGTCCGGCCACGATGCACGGGGGCGCGATCGCATCGCTCCCCGTCAGCCACCACTGATCAACTCGTCGCTGCGGCCTCGTCCGGCGGCGGCACCGGCTTCCACGAATCGTCAGGGTCGAAGCTCTTGATCGACTCTACGACCGTGGCCGTGTCCTCGCCGAGGTCCTTCTGGTACACGACGCCGTCCTGGTTGACGATGAACGTCTGCACGCCGCTCGAGCCGTAGTCCGCGGGCCACGCGATGAGCGCGAAGCCCTCGGTCATCACGCCGTCGGCGAAGTATTCCTTCGCCCCCCCCTTGGCGCGTGGCCCTTGCGAATACAGCAACCGATAGAAATAGCCGTGGTAGGGCGTCCGGCCGCCGCCGAACTTGTAGCCCTGCTCCGTCGCCGAGGCGAGGAACGGGCCTGCCGGGCTCGGCTGCTCGCCCTCGGCCGTCGGCCAGTAAAGACCGTTGTGCATCCCCTCGTCGCTCACGAGCTTGAGCGCGTAGACGCCAGCGGGATCGCCGTCGCGGCCCTCCGAAGCGTACTCGTTCTCCGCGTCCACGAAGCCGAGACTGACGGCAATCGCAGCGAGCTCGTTGTGCCCGACGCGCCGATAGATGAGCTCGTCGACACCCGCCGCTCCATCCAGACGCCACCGGCCGTCTTTCTTGACCACCGGGACCGGGAACGGCCAGTCGTCGTCACCGACGACCAGCGTCATCGTGTCGTTGCCTGCGTCCTGGAGGGAATGCTTCTTATCAAAGGCCGCGAGGAACCGGTCACGGTCGGCATTGTCCTGCACGGCGTCGCCGGACGAGATCAAGTCCTCCGAGTCGGGGCCGAGCAGCTTCTGCAGCGTCGGCAAGTCGTCTTTCTGCAGCGCGGCAACGAAGGCCTTCACTGCCTCGTCGGGCGTCTTGAACGAACTCTCGTCGACCTTTGCGCACGCTGTCAGCAGGCACGTTCCTGCAAGTGCAAGCGCGACGACGAGGCGCGTGGGAGCAGACTGTTTTTCACGAATGTTCATGTGTGTCTCCTAGCGCCTGCCCTGTTTGCCGCCGCTGCCACCGCCGCTTCGGGCACCACCGCCGCCACCACCGCCACCACCGCCGCCCTTGCTGCGAGCTCCTTGCGGCATGCTCTGCTTGCCACGCTGGCTCGCTGCGCGATCAGCCTGGCCACTACCACCGGACATGGCGGTCGACTTCTGCGGCCGCTGGCCGCCTCCGGCCTGCGGCGTCGGTCGGCTTGCGGGAGCGTTCTGCGTCCGCTGAGGTTGCTGCTGCGGTCTGGCCTGCGGCTGCTGCGCGTAGCCACGGTCACCCTTGCCGCCCGCCCCGGCGTTCGCGGCCTGCGGGCGCGGCGCGGCCTGTGCCTCGCGTGATACGGGCTGGGCGCCGCCTTTCTTGGCGCCGGCGTACGTCCCCTGTGGCGTGCCACGATCCGGCCCGGCGCCACCGTAGGACCCCTGCGCCTTGGGCATCGGCCTCGACTGCTGGCTCGTTGCGGCCGTCCTTCCGGCGCCACCCTTGGCGCCCGGATACGACGACTGTCCCTTCCACTGCTTCGGCTCAGCCGCGGTGCTCGGGCGCTTGACGTCGGCCGGCATCGGGCGCGCCTGGCGCTGGTTCAGTTGCTGCAGCTCCGGCCGATTCGGCTTGGCCGTCGATATCGGGCTGCGCGTCTGGTACGTGCCGGCCTTCTGGTACTGGTTGCGCCGGTTGTTGCGATCGTTCCAGTAGGCGTTCTGGCCGTTGTTGATCACGACCACGTTGTTGTTGTTGAAGCCGCGCTGGTAATTCGGCGGGCGATTGTAGCCGTTCGATGGGTAATAGCCGTTGCCGTAGGCCGGCCGGTATCCATAGGGCGGGTAGTACGGCATTCCGCCATGCCCGTAGTTCGGATACCAGTAGTCGTCGTTGTAGTTGTGGTGATTGTCATCGTCCTCGAACAACTCGTTGACGAGGATGCCGGCTCCGAAGGCGAGCAGGCCCGTGGTCACCAGCGTGCCCGTGCTGTGCCCCGTCGCCTCGGTCGTGGTCGTCGTCGTGGTCGTTGTCGCAGGTGCAGCAGCGACCGGCGCCGCAGCCGCCGCCTCGGGCGGCGGCGCGTACACCGCGACCGGATCGTATTGAGGTACGTACACGGTCTCGTTCGCCGCGGGCTTCAGGACGACGACCTCCTGCCCGTCCTGCTTCTCCGTCTCCACTTGCATCTGTGGCGAGCTCTTCAGGTTCCCGACGTCCTTTGCCTGCTTGCGCAGGCGCTGCACTGCATCGAGCACGCCCTGCTGGTCGGCGACGAACGCCTTGCCGAGCTCGGTCGTCCAGTCGAGCTGCATGCACATCATGTCGACCGTCTCGGGAAACTGGATCAGTGCCCGCACTGGCGCCGTGAAGCCAACCTGGGCGGCCGCATCGTCGAGCGCTTTCCCCGTCAGGTTCTGGTTCTGGAGCAGCCAGTTACCCGCGTCCAGCACTTCCTGCGGATTCGTGGAGGCCATGAGGACCTGGGACAGCACCGGATCGGGATAGAGCGCGATGGGCGCGAGCAATTCCTCGAGCGCCTCGGGTGACCACGACGCGGGCATCGGTGCCTGTGCTGCGGCAGGCATCGTCGCGGGCGGCGCGCCCGGTGCTGCCGCGGGTGTGGTTCCCGCTGCCGGAGCAGGTGGGGCCGCGGTCGTTGCCGTGCCGGACGGCTCCTTTGACCCACAGCCCGCGATCGACACCGTCAGGCCGAGGAGGATCGCGAAAGCGACCGAGCGTTGCTCCTTGGAGAACGATTTCATTTGGGTGCACTCCCGCCGCGTAAATCGCGGTTCTGGTACTCGATCCACAAGTGTCCTCCGTCACGAGGCCAATGCAATCTCGTGAAACCGAAGAACGGCACCCCCGCGCGAGAATCTATCACGCGCGAGCAGTCGAGGTGAGTGGCAGGCCGGGGGACGGCCGGACGACAACGCGTTGAGCAGCGCCCAGCGCTCGGGAGCTGACTTGTGCACCACTAAGGGGCACAAAGACGCGACGTCGCCCTAATTTAGTGCAAAAAATAGCGGAGAAACGACCGATACTGGATAAATGATGCAGTCTTTGCGCCAGGGCGGTGCGCTGGCATACTACGTGCATCCAGTTAGGTCCCCAGAGTCCAACTCCGAGGCTGTTGCGGCGAGCAGCCACGGGGTAACGAGTTCGCTGCATTCCAGGAGAGCCCATGACCACTGCTGCCGACGTTCTCAAGCTGATCAAGGAAAAGGAGGTCAAGTTCGTCGACCTCCGCTTCACCGACACCAAGGGCAAGGAACAGCACGTCACCGTGCCGACCCGCATGGTCGATGAGGCCTTCTTCGAGGACGGCAAGGGATTCGACGGCTCCTCGATCGCCGGCTGGAAGGGCATCCAGGAGTCCGACATGATCCTCATGCCGGATCCCTCGACCGCGGTTGTCGACCCGTTCTACGAGGAAACCACGCTCGACCTGCGCTGCGACGTCATCGAGCCCTCGAACATGCAGGGCTATGAGCGTTGCCCGCGCTCGATCGCGAAGCGCGCCGAGGCCTACCTCAAGTCCACCGGGATCGCCGACGCGTCGATGTGGGGCCCCGAGAACGAGTTCTTCATCTTCGACAACGTGCGCCACGGCGCCTCGATGAACGGCTGCTTCTACGAGGTGGACTCGATGCAGGGCGCGTGGAATACCGGGCGCTCGCTCGAGGGCGGCAACCTCGGCCATCGCCCGGGCATCAAGGGCGGTTACTTCCCGGTGCCGCCGGTGGACGCCTACCAGGACCTGCGCACCGCCATGTGCCTCGCAATGGAGGAACTCGGCCTGAAGGTCGAAGTGCACCACTCCGAGGTCGCCACGGGTGGCCAGGCCGAGATCAATGTTTCCGCGAGCACCCTGGTGAAGAAGGCCGACGAGGTGCAGATCCTCAAGTACGCGATCCACAACGTCGCGGCCAGCTACGGCAAGTCGGCCACGTTCATGCCGAAGCCGCTCGTCGGTGACAACGGCAACGGCATGCACGTGAATCAGTCGCTGTCGAAGGACGGCAAGAACCTGTTCGGCGGCGACAAGTACGGCGGCCTCTCCGAACTCGCGATCTACTACATCGGCGGCATCATCAAGCACGCGAAGGCGCTGAACGCGATCTGCAACGCCTCGACCAACAGCTACAAGCGCCTGGTGCCGGGCTTCGAAGCACCCGTGATGCTCGCCTACTCGGCGCGCAACCGCTCGGCCTCGATCCGCATCCCGCACGTGATGAACCCGAAGGGTCGGCGCATCGAGGTGCGTTTCCCGGACTCGACCGCCAACCCGTACCTCTGCTTCGCGGCGATGCTCATGGCGGGTCTCGACGGCGTCAAGAACAAGATCCACCCGGGCGATCCGGCGGACAAGGATCTCTACGATCTCGAGCCGGAGGAGGCGAAGCACATCCCGACGGTGTGCCACTCGCTCGACATGGCGCTCGAGGCGCTCGACAAGGATCGCGGCTTCCTCAAGGAGGGCGGCGTCTTCACCGACGACGTGATCGACGCGTACATCGGGCTCAAGATGCAGGAGGTCACGCGACTCCGCATGTCGACCCACCCGGTCGAGCTCGAGCTCTACTACAGCGTCTGACGGGATGGCTGGACTCGCCGGACGGCGTCGCGCCGCCCGGCGGGCACCCCGCCATCCCTTGACGCATTTCCCGGATTACGGGAGGCGCCTTTGTCAGTGCCAGGGCCCGGGTCTATGCTCTTCGCCCATGAAGACACGATGGCTGCTGCTGCTGGGATGCCTGCTGGCCTTCATGAGCCAGGCCCAGGACGCCAGGAAGGAGCTGTGGAAGTGGACGGACGCAAATGGCGTCGTCCATTACTCCGACGTGCCGGGCCCCGGAGCGGTGAAGGTGGACCTTCTCATTACCGAAAGCCACCCGGCCGCACCAGCGACGACGCAGACGGCAGCGCCTGCTGCACCGGCCGCGGCGGCGGGAACGAGCTATACGTCCCTCGAGATCTGGCAACCGGAGCAGGAGTCGTCGTATTTCGGTGCGGACGTAACCGTCAACGTTCGCATCCGGTCGGATCCGGGCGTGTCGCCGAACGACAGACTGCTCCTGTTCATCGATGGCAAGCGAGTCGAGGGGCCGGAGAACTCGCTGGATTACACCCTGGGCAATCTCGACCGAGGAGCGCATTCGTTGACCGCCATGATTCTCGACACGAAGGGCAAGCAGAAGATCCGCAGCCAGCCGGTCGTGTTCTACATCAAGCAGCCGACGATCATCCCGCCGTCCGCGGTCGGTCCGAACCTGAAGCCCAAGCCGAAAGGCGGCGGATAGCCCGTCCGACGCAGCCGCTCCGCCGGAAGGAGGCGTGACGTGGCTGCCGACCCGCGCATCGCCTTCAAGCCGACGATTACCGAGCTGGGCAACCTGCTCGACGGCCAGTCCACGTGCGCCATCTGGCTCGACGCCGACGGCGTGGTCCTGCACCTGAACGAGCCCGCCGAGGACCTGTTCGGCATCAGCCGCAACCAGGCTGCGGGACGCAGCATCCGTGACCTGCTCAAGGCCAACACCGAGCTCGATGGTGTGATCAGTCGCGCACGTGCGGCCGGCGCGCAGTATTCGCGCCGTGAACTGCCGTTCGCAGCCGGGCCGGGCGCCGCGCCGCGCACGCTCGACGTCACCGTGACGCCGTTCGACCAGCCTGGCCGCCCCGGCGGTGCGATCGTCGAGCTCGCGGATGTCACGCAGCACCAGCGCATCCTGCGCGAGAACGCGCTGCTCACCCAGCTCGGCGGCAGCCGCGCGATGGTCCGGCAGCTCGCGCACGAGATCAAGAATCCGCTCGGCGGCCTGCGCGGTGCCGCGCAATTGCTCGAGCGCCAGCTCAAGGACCCGGCGCTGCACGAATACACGACGGTCATCATCAGCGAGGCAGACCGGCTCGCGGCGCTCGTGGACGCTCTTCTCGGGCCGGGGCAGCCGCCGCGCAAGGAGCCCGTGAACATCCACGAACTGGTGCAGCACGTCGGCCACCTGCTCGCGGCCGAGGCGCCGACCGGCGTCGCGATCGAGCGCGACTATGATCCGAGCCTGCCGCGGCTGCGCCTCGACCGGAACCAGGTCATCCAGGCGCTGCTCAACCTCGGGCGCAACGCGATCCAGGCGGTCGGTGCGCAGGGACGCATCGTGCTGCGGACCCGCGCCCTCACGAACGCGAGTATCGGCAGCCGCCGCTACCGTGTGGTCGTCGCGATCCAGGTCGAGGACGATGGTCCTGGCGTGCCCGCGGATCTCAAGGACACGGTGTTCTATCCGCTGGTCACCGGACGGCAGGGCGGCACCGGGCTCGGGCTCGCCGTCGCACAGGACCTCGTCGGCCGGCACGACGGCCTGATCGAATTCGACAGCCGGCCGGGCCGCACCGTCTTCACCATCCTCCTGCCCTTGGACAGCCATGAACCCGGCGAAAGCGCTTAACGTCTGGGTCGTGGACGACGACGCCTCGATCCGCTGGGTGCTGGAGCGGGCACTCAAGCAGGGAGGCATGCACGCGACGGCCTTCGAGGAGGCGGACTCCGTGCTCGCCGCGCTGCGTCGTGAGGAGCCGGACGTGCTCGTCACGGACATCCGCATGCCCGGCCGCAGCGGCCTCGACCTGCTCGAGGAGATCCGCGGCAAGCGGCCGAAGATGCCGGTCATCGTGATGACGGCACACTCGGACCTCGAGAGCGCCGTCGCGGCCTACCAGGGCGGCGCGTTCGAATACCTGCCGAAGCCGTTCGACATCGACCAGGCGATCGAGCTCGTGCGGCGCGCGGCCGCGCAGAGCCATCGGTCGGAGACCTCCGCCGCCGAGTCACGCCGCATCCCGGAAATGCTCGGGCACGCGCCGGCCATGCAGGAGGTTTTCCGCGCGATCGGCCGGCTCTCCCGCTCGAGCATGACGGTGCTCATCACGGGCGAATCGGGCACCGGCAAGGAACTCGTCGCCCGCGCCCTGCACCGGCACAGTCCGCGCGCCGCGAAGCCCTTCATCGCGCTCAATACTTCCGCGTTCACGGCGGACCTGCTCGAGTCCGAGCTGTTCGGTCACGAGAAGGGCGCGTTCACGGGCGCAACGGAACTGCGGCGCGGGCGCTTCGAGCAGGCCGACGGCGGCACGCTGTTCCTCGACGAGATCGGCGACATGTCGCCGCAGCTGCAGACGCGCCTGCTGCGCGTGCTGGCCGAGGGCGAGTTCTATCGCGTCGGCGGGCAGCTGCCGGTGAAGGTGGACGTGCGCGTGATCGCCGCGACCCACCAGGACCTCGAGGCGCGCGTCAAGGAAGGCCTCTTCCGCGAGGACCTGCTGCACCGGCTCAACGTGATCCGGATCGCGGTGCCGCCGCTCCGCAGCCGGCGCGAGGACATCCCGGAGCTGCTGCAGCACTACCTCGACGTCGCCGCAATGGAGCTCGGCGTCGCGCCCAAGGTGTTGACGGAGGACGCGCAGGTTGCGCTCGTGGCATTCGACTGGCCGGGTAACGTGCGCCAGCTCGTGAATGCGTGCCGTCGCCTCACGGTGCTGGCCGCCGGTCGAGAGATCACGCGTGGGGACATCCCGGAGGACCTGGGCGGCGGAGGCCATGGACGCGCCGGGTCGCCGCTCGACTGGTCGCAGGCGCTCGCGAGCTGGGCGCAGGCGCGGCTCGCCACCGGGGGCACGCCGTTGCTCGACGACGCGATGCCGGAATTCGAGCGCACGCTGATCCGGGAGGCACTCAAAGCCGCGGGCGGCGGGCGCCAGGACGCGGCAAAGCTGCTCGGCTGGGGCCGCAACACGCTCACCCGCAAGCTCAAGGAACTCGGGATGGACGACTGACGGCGGCGCCGCGAAACGGAACTCGCGGGCGGCGGGATTGTCCGTAGAATGGCGTGCTGCCGGAACAAGACGAAACCCGGCCGGCAAACGCGGGCGTAGCGCACGAAGTGGAAGTGACCCCGCGGCGCCCGCATCTCATGACGATCATCAGGACACCATCTGGAACAGGGACCGCGCTCGCCGCGGTGCTCGTGGCTTCCGTTGCCGCCACACTTCCTGCCGCGGCGGGCTCGCTGGAAGATCCCTGGGGTACGGCCCGCGAGGTCGCGGCCAACCCGAGTCGCTATGCGCAGCCGTCGCCGGGAACGGCGTGCGATGCGCGGGCCACGAGCGGGCCCCTGGACGTCGTCGCCGCCGTCACTCTCGCGCTCTGCAACAACCCGCAGACTCGAATAGCGTGGGCCAACGCACTCGCGCAGGCAGCCCAGGTCGGAATCGCACGGGTTCCCTACCTGCCGACCGTCACGGCGGACGGCAGCTACGATCGCTCGCGCACGACAGGCAATCGCGCGCAGACGTCGGCCTCGGGTGGTGACTGGGTCAACTCCGGCGACGTGAGCGCGAACGCGTCCTACCTGCTCTACGACTTCGGGGCGCGGGCTGCGAACCTGCGCTCCGCGCAGGAGTTGCTGAACGCGGCGAACGCTATCCAGGACAGCACGGTGCAGTCCGTGATCAGCAGCACCGTGCAGGCCTACTACCAGGTCCAGGGAGCGCTGGCCTCGGTCGCCGCTGCCCGGACGTCCGAGCAGACGAGTCTCGAAAGCCTTCAGGCAGCACAGACGCGCCGTCAGGTCGGCGTCGCGACTCCGGCGGAGGTGCTGCTCGCGCAGACGGCTTATTCGCAATCCACGCTGGTGCGCGTGCGCGCTGACGGGCTGCTGAGCCAGGCTCGTGGCAACCTTGCGGCGGTGCTCGGGCTCGATGCGAACGCACCGCTCGAGCTCTTGCCGATGAGCGAGGAGCCGCCGCAAGCAGATGTCGACCAGCGCGTCGGCGAACTGATCAGCGCGGCACGCCTGCGCAGGCCTGACCTCGCGGCTGCAGAAGCGCAGTACCGGGCTGCCCAGGCCGACGTGGAGCTTGCAAGGGCGAGTGGCCGGCCCAGCCTGTCGGCGGGTGTCACGCCCAATCACCTCATGCCCGAGGGATTCCCGTCGTCGACCGCGTCCACCCTGGGCGTCACGCTGCCCGTGCCG
>JBBIVG010000012.1:0-24305 GCA_037439865.1 Nevskiaceae bacterium | reverse complement strand
TGAACCACAGCACCATGAACAGCAGCACGGCGCTGAACTTGATGCGCTCGGCGAACGCACCGACGATCAACGCCGGCGTGATGCAGGCGAACGTGAGCTGGAAGATGAAGTAAACGTACTCGGGGATGTAGACGCCCTTGCTGAAGGTCGCCGCCACCGCGTCCGTGGTGAGTCCCCGCATGAAGAGCCGGTCGAAGCCGCCGATGAAGGCATTGCCGGACGTGAAGGCGAGGCTGTAGCCGTAGATCGCCCAGAGCAGCGCCACGACGCAGAAGATCATGAAGACCTGCATCAGCAGCGAGAGCACGTTCTTCGAGCGGACCATGCCGCCGTAGAAGAGCGCGAGCCCGGGGATGGTCATCAGGATGACCAGCATCGTCGAAGTGAGCATCCAGGCGGTGTCGCCCTTGTTCGGCACGGGTGTGTCCGCGAGTCCGAGGGCGGGCGCGAGCATGGCGCCCAGGGCGAGCGCGAGGGCCCAGGGGCGGCTTCGCGCGGCGGTCAGCGTGTTCACTGGCGTTCTCCTGTCGGTCGGTCTGTCTGAAGGGATGACTGTGCGGGCGGCTGCCGGGTCAGACGGCCTCGGCGCCACTCTCGCCCGTGCGGATGCGCACGGCCTGGTCCAGCTGCATCACGAAAATCTTCCCGTCGCCGATCTTCCCGGTGCGGGCCACGTTGGTGATTGCCTCGATCACCTGCTCGACGACGGTGTCGTCCACGGCGATCTCGACCTTGGTCTTCGGCAGGAAGTCCACGCGGTACTCGGCGCCGCGATAGAGCTCCGTGTGGCCGCGCTGGCGGCCGAATCCCTGCACCTCGGTCACGGTCACGCCCTGCACGCCGATGTCGGCGATCGCCTGCCGGACCTCATCGAGCTTGAAGGGCTTGACGATCGCGGTGATGAGCTTCATCGGCGGCGGTCCTCCGGGGCGGGCGATGGGTTCCGGGGACCTCAATGCAGGAAGCGTGCCACCGATCCCGCGCGGGTCGGGCAACGGCTTTTTGCGGCCGATCGCCGCGGAGCTGCACCATCTTGGAGCGCCGGGCAGCGGGGCCCGCCTCACCGCGGAGCGCAATCTCTTACACTACCTCCCACCCCCTTCCCCTGATCTCACTCCATATGGCCTTCGACCCCCGAATCATCGACGACCTCGCAAGACGCCTCGCCGGGACCGTGCCCGAGAGCGTGGTGGCGCTGCGGCGCGACCTCGAGCAGAACTTCAAGGGCGTGCTGCAGGGCGGGCTCGCAAAGCTCGACCTCGTCACCCGGGAGGAATTCGACGTGCAGGCGGCCGTCCTGAAGCGGACGCGGGAGAAACTCGCCGCCCTCGAGAAGCGGCTCGTTCAGCTGGAGGGGAAGGGGTGAACGAACGGTTGCCGATCCGCGTCATCGGCAGCTACCTCTCGCCCTACGTGCGAAAAGTCCTCGCGGTCCTCGACCTCAAGGGCCTGGGCTACGAGATCGATCCCATCACGCCGTTCATGGGCGACGACCGGTTCACCCAGTTGAGCCCCTTGCGTCGCGTGCCGGTCCTCGTGGACGACCGCGTTACGCTCGCGGATTCTTCCGTGATCTGCCAGTACCTCGAGGACCGCTACCCTTCGCCCGCGCTCCTGCCGGCCGATATCGCCGATCGCGCGCGGGCCCGCTGGCTCGAGGAATACGCGGACTCGCGCATGGGAGACGTGTTCATCTGGGGCCTGTTCAACCACGCCGTGATCGCGCCCGCGGTCTGGGGCACACCGCGCGACCTCGCCGAGATCGAGCGCGTGACGAAGGAAGACGTCCCGCCCGTGCTCGATTACCTGGAAACGCAATTGCCGGCCGCGGGATTCCTGTTTGACAGCCTGGGACTCGCCGACATCTCGATCGCGGTGTTCTTCCGCAACGCGGCGTTCGCCCGTTACCGCGTGGACACGGAACGCTGGCCGCGGACGGCAAGGTTCGTCGATTGCGTGCTGGGCCAGGATTGTCTGAGCGGGCTGCAGCCATTCGAGGCCGTCATGCTGCGGACGCCCATCGCGCAGCACCGGGCGGCGCTCGCTGCCGCGGGCGCGCCGGTCACAAACGAGACCGTCGGCGGCTTGGAGCCGCGCAAGGGCGTGATGCGCTTCCCGTAGCTCAGTGGAGCAGCCGCGGCGCGACGTCCGCGGCGATGAAGATCCCCATCAGGACCAGGAACACCCCGAACAGGCGTCGCAGCGTGGCCTGGGGCAGTTTCCGCCCGAGCCGGTGACCCGCGAAGCTGCCGACGACCCCGACGGCCGCGATCGCCAGCAACACCCCCCAATCGAGTGCCAGTCCCTCGTGCTCGAGCACCGCGACGTACTTGCCGAACCCGCTGAAGGAATTCAGCGTGATGACGGCCAGGCTCGTACCCACCGCGCTCGACATCGGGACGCCGGCGAGCAGCACGAGCGCCGGTACGATGAGGAACCCGCCGCCGACACCCACGACACCGCTCAGGAGACCGACCCCCGTCCCGCCTGCCACCACGGCGAGCCGATGCGGCTCGTCGTCCGTGCGGGTCACGGCCGACCCACGCAGCATCCGCCACGCGGCAAGCAGCATGACACCGGCGAAGACGGCGAGCTGCACGGGGCCCGGGACCCAACGCGCCAGCGTCGCGCCCAGCCACGCGCCCGCCATCCCCGGCAGCCCGAACCACGCGACGTTGCGCCAGTCCACCTGCCGGTGACGCGCGTACGGTACGCAGCCGGCCGCCGCGATCAGGCCGACCACGAGGAGCGAGCCGCCGATGGCCAGCTTGTCGGGCTGGCCGACGAGGTAGTGCAGTACCGGGACGGTCAGGATCGAGCCGCCCGATCCGAGCAGGCCCAGGCTGAGGCCGATCGCGAGCGCACCCAGCAGGGTGAGAAGCACGGGCCCGCTCCGTCCCGGCGCTAGCCTTGGCAGCTCACACGGCGGGACCCCGTGGATTCTGCGGGCTGTCCGCGGCCCGGTCCGGGCGCACAATAGATCTCCTGCAGCACTCCCATCACCCGCGTCACCGGGCCGGGGGGCAGCGAGTAATGGATGGACTGGGCTTCACGCCGCGTCTCGACGAGGCCCGCTTCGCGCAGGAGCGCGAGGTGCTGCGAAAGCGCCGACTGGCTCAGGTCCATGCGCTCGTTGATTTCGCCCACCGACATCGGCCGCTCGAGGAGGTTGCAGAGGATCAGCAGGCGCTGCTCGTTGCCGAGCGCCTTCAGGAGCTGCGCCGCCTCGGCGACGTGCCCCTTCATCTGGTCGACCACGGCGGGAGGCGGGGGATTCGCGCGGCGGCGGACGGCAGGCGACATGCTCGGTCCCTCGTCTGGCATGGCGCCATTTTATTTCACGGTTGACTAAATTAGCAAGCGCTAATATTCTCCCCACCCTGCCATGACCACCCAGCCACCAGCAGCCCCGGTCGTCACCCCGTTCTACCACCAGCCCTCGGGTACGTGGACGTACGTGGTCTCGGATGCCGCCACGCGCGAGGCCGCGATCGTGGATCCGGTCCTCGACTACGACTGGCGGTCCGGGCGCACCGGCACGAAGTCCGCGGATGCGGTCGTCGCGCACTGCGAGTCGCAGGGTCTTGCGGTCACCTGGATCCTGGAGACGCACGCGCACGCCGACCACCTGTCCGCGGCGCCTCATCTGCAGTCCCGCCTCGGCGGACGCATCGCGATTGGGCAGGGCATCCGCCAGGTACAGGCCACCTTCAAGCGCCTCTACGGTCTCGGCGACGACTTCGTGGCGGACGGCACCCAGTTCGACCGCCTGTTCGCCGACGGCGACACCTTCGGCATCGGGGGCGTGCGGGGCAGCGTCATCGCGGCGCCGGGCCACACGAACGACAGTGTCGCCTACCTGCTCGGCGACGCGTTGTTCGTCGGCGACACGATCTTCATGCCGGACGGCGGTTCCGCGCGCTGCGACTTCCCCGGCGGTGACGCCGCAGAGCTGTACCGCACCGTGCAGCGCTTCTACCAGCTGCCGGCCGAGACCCGCGTGTTTGTGTGCCACGACTACTCGCCGGGCGGTCGCGAGCCGCGTTGCCAGACCACGATCGGCGACCAGCGCGCCGCGAACATCCACGTCCGCGATGGCGTGAGCGCCGAGTCCTTCGTCGAGATGCGCCGCAAGCGCGACGCGACGCTCGACGTGCCCAACCTGATCATCCCGTCCGTGCAGGTGAACATCCGCGCGGGACGGTTGCCACCCGCGGATGCGGACGGCGTGAGCTACCTGCGCGTTCCTCTCAACGTCCTCGGGCGGCCGCTCTGACCGCGCATGACCCGCGACCCACCGCCAACCACTCACCGCTGATCACCGATCACTTCCATGACGCATCACGAGACCCAAATCACCAGCGCCACTCCCGCCGAGGTGCTCACCTGGCTGCAGAAAGGCGAGATCCTCCTGGTGGATGTGCGCGAGGCGAACGAATACGCGTTCGAGCGCATCCACGGCGCAGTGTTGTACCCGCTGTCCACCTTCGACCCGAACGCGCTGCCGGCCCGGGGCCCGCGGCTGGTGCTGCAATGCGCATCGGGCAAGCGCTCGATGATGGCTGCACACAAGCTGCAGGCCACCGGGCACGCGCACGTCACCAATCTCCTCGGTGGCATCCAGGCGTGGAAGGCGGCAGGCCTGCCCGTCATCCGCATCGATCCGCAGACCGGCCGCGTCGTGGACGACGGCCGCCGCTGAACACAGACTCCGGAGAACTACCATGTGCATCGACCGGTTCGTATTGGCCTTCGCGGGCGCGATGATCCTCGCGAGCCTGTTGCTCGGCGTCTACGTGAGCCACTACTGGTTCTGGTTCACGGCCTTCGTCGGCGCCAACCTGTTCCAGTCGGCGTTCTCGGGCTTCTGCCCGCTGGCGCTCATCCTGCGCAAGGCCGGCGTGAAGTCCGGCGCTGCATTCTGAAGCCGGGGAGTAGGGACATGAGACGGGCAGCCGTGGCGGTGCGAGGGTCGGCGTTCCTGCTCGCGCTGGTGGCGCTGGCGCCGTGGCTCGCGGTCGCGGCCGCCGACACGCCCGCCGCGCCGGCCGCAGGGCTCGCCACGTTCAAGGTGGCCCCGACCGCGCTCCCGGCCGAGCGTCTCCTCGACGGGACGGTCGAGGCGGTCAACCAGACGACCGTGTCCGCACAGACCGCGGGCCGGATCGTCGCGATCAACTTCGACGTGAACGACTTCGTTCCGGCCGGTGCGGTGATCATCCGCATCCGCAGCACCGAGCAGGTCGCGAACCTGACGCAGGCGGAGGCCGGCCTCAAGGAGGCCACGGCGCGCGAGGCCGAGGCCCAGACGCATTACACGCGCATCCACGACATGTACGACCGGCGCGTCGTCGCCAAGGCGACCCTCGACGAGGCGAGCGCCACGCGCGACGCGGCCGTCGCGCGCCTCATCGCCGCGAAGGCCGGGCTCGAAGCGGCCCGCGAGGGCGTCTCCTACACCGAGATCCGCGCGCCGTACTCGGGCGTGGTGACGCAGAAGCTGGTGACCCTCGGCCAGTCCGTCGCGCCCGGCACGCCGCTCATGGCGGGCGCGTCGCTCGACGCGCTGCGCGTCGTCGCCGAGGTGCCGCAGAGCGTCGTGGACCAGGTGCGCAAGGTGCAGAAGGCGGCCGTATACGTGGATGGCAAGCGCATCGAGGCGACGGGCCTCACGCTCTACCCGGCAGCACAGCCGGAAACGAACACGTTCCGCGTTCGGATCGAGTTGCCGAAGGGCGTGCAGGGCCTCGCACCTGGAATGTTCGTCAAGGTCGGCCTGGTGACGGGCGAGGCCGCCCTGTTGCTCGTGCCGCGCAGCGCCGTCATCGAGCGCAGCGAGATGCGTGGCGTTTACGTCGTCACGCCGGATGGCCGGGTCACCCTGCGGCAGGTCCGGCTCGGGCATCCGCGCGGCGACGAGATCGAGGTGCTCGCGGGCCTCGTGAGCGGCGAGACCGTCGCGACCGATCCGGCGGCTGCGGCGGCCCGGGCCCGCCTGCAGGCGACGAAGCATGACTGAGAAGCTCGGCTTCAGCGGGCGGGTGGCGACGCTGTTCCTCGACAGCGAGCTCACGCCGCTGCTCGGGCTGACCGCGCTGCTGCTTGGCCTCTTCGCGGTGTTCATCACGCCGCGCGAGGAGGAGCCGCAGATCAACGTCACGATGGCGAACGTCATCGTGCCGTTCCCCGGGGCGAGCGCGCAGCAGGTCGAGACGCTCGTCGCGACGCCGATGGAAAAGGTGCTCGCCGAGATCTCGGGCGTGAAGCACATCTATTCCGTGTCGCGCCCCGGGGTGGCGGTCGTGACGGTGCAGTTCGAGGTCGGCGAGGAGCGCACGGCCGCGATCGTCCGCCTCTACAACGCCATCTACTCGAACCAGGACTGGCGCCCGCCGGGACTCGGCGTGCTGCAGCCGCTCGTCAAGCCGAAGGGCATCGACGACGTGCCGATCCTGAGCCTGACGCTGTGGACCAAGGACCCGACGCGTGGCGCGCACGAACTCCGGCAGGTCGCCCACGCGATGGAGCCGGAGCTCAAGCGCGTTCCCGGCACGCGCAACGTCTACACGATCGGCGGTCCGGACGAGACCGTGCACGTGACGCTCGACCCGCAGCGCCTCGCCGGATACGGGCTCACGGTCACGGAACTCGCGGCGTCGCTCCAGGCCGCGAACGTCGTGCAGCACGCCGGGTCGATCGTCGCGAACGGTCGCGACATCCCCGTGCAGGCGGGCGAGTTCCTCGCCGATCGCGACCAGGTCGCGCAGCTCGTGGTGGCCGTGCACGAGGGGCGTCCCGTGTACCTGCAGGACGTCGCCACGGTCCGCGCAGGCCCCGACCAGCCCGAGCAGTACGTGACCTTCGGCACCGGCCCGGCCGCGGCGCAGAAGGGCATCGTTTCGGGCGGCACGTCGCCTGCCGTCACGATCGCGATCTCGAAGAAGCCCGGCGAGAACGCCATCGACGTCACGCGAGCGGTGATGAAGCGCGTCGAACTGCTGCGCGGCACCTACATCCCGGACGGGGTCGAGGTGACGGTCACGCGCGACTACGGCGTGACGGCCAACGACAAGGCGATGAAGCTGATCGAGAAGCTGGCGTTCGCGACGACCTCGGTCGTGCTGCTCGTGTGGCTCACGGTCGGCTGGCGCGAGGCGGTGGTCGTCGGCGCGGCGGTCATCATCACGCTCGCGGCGACGCTGTTCGCGTCCTGGGCCTGGGGTTTCACCATCAACCGCGTGTCGCTGTTCGCGCTCATCTTCGCGATCGGCATCCTGGTGGACGACGCGATCGTGGTCGTGGAGAACATCCACCGCCACATGGCGATCAGCCACGGCGGGCTCGCGGAGATCATCCCGCGCGCCGTCGACGAGGTGGGCGGACCCACGATCCTGGCTACCTTCACGGTGATCGCGGCGCTGCTGCCGATGGCGTTCGTATCGGGCCTGATGGGCCCGTACATGAGTCCGATCCCGATCAACGCCAGCATGGGCATGCTGATCTCGCTCGCCATCGCGCTGGTCTTCACGCCGTGGCTGTCGAAGCGCATGCTCTCGCACACGCACGTCTCGGCCGGGGAGCCGGCGACCGGCTCGCGCCTGCACCGGTTCTTCGAGCGGATCATGTCGCGGTACCTGCGCGGCGACACCGCCCGGCGCAACCGGCACAAGCTCTACCTCGGGACGCTCGCGGCCATCCTGGTCGCCGTTTCGCTCGTGGTCGTGCAGTGGGTCGTGATGAAGATGCTGCCCTTCGACAACAAGTCGGAGTTCCAGGTGGTCGTCGACATGCCCGAGGGCACGGCGCTCGAGGAGACGGCCCGGGTGCTCGACGAACTCGCCGCGAAGGTGGCCGAGCTGCCGGAGGTCACGGATTACCAGGTCTACGCAGGAACCTCGGCGCCGATCAATTTCAACGGTCTCGTCCGCCAGTACTACCTGCGCAGCGGTCCCGAGCTCGGCGACATCCAGGTCAACCTCGTGGACAAGCACCAGCGGGACCGCAAGAGCCACGAGATCGCCGTGGCGGTGCGTCCCGCGCTCGCCGAGATCGGTCGCAAGTACGGCGCCTCGGTGAAGGTCGTCGAGGTGCCGCCCGGCCCTCCGGTGCAGTCGCCGCTCGTCGCGGAGATCTACGGGCCCTTCTACGACGTGCAGAAGGAGCTCACCCAGTTCGTGCGCAAGACTTTCGATGCGCAGCCGGACATCGTGGACACGGACGACAGCCTCGAGGCGGCGCGGCCGCGCCTGGTCGCGGCGATCGACCGCCAGAAGGCGGCGCTCCTCGGCGTCGACCAGGCAGAGGCCGTGCGCGTCCTCGCGATGGGACTCGGCGGCGTCGACGCGACCTACATCCGGGCCGGGCGTGAGACGTCGCCCATCCCGGTGCGCCTCGAGCTCGACGTGCCCGAGAAGGCGCGCCTCGCCGATGCGCTCGCGCTGCAGGTGCGCTCGCGGACTGGTGCGCGTGTACCCCTCTCCGAGATCACCGTGGTCGAGGAAAAGCCCTGGGACAACGCGATCTACCACAAGGACCTGCTGCCGCTCATGTGGGTCACCGGCGACGCCGTGGGCAAGCTCGACAGCCCGTTGTACGGCATGTTCGAGGTCGTCGGCGCCCTCAAGAAAAACCTGCCGGCCGGAATGGAAATCGAGCAGCGCTTCTTCAGCCCGCCCGAGGACCCGTATCGTCCCACTCTGAAGTGGGACGGCGAGTGGCAGATCACGTTCGAGACCTTCCGCGACATGGGCCTCGCCTACTCGGTCGGCCTGATCCTGATCTACCTGCTGGTCGTCGCGCAGTTCCGCTCCTACGCCGTGCCGCTGGTGATCATGGCCCCGATTCCGCTCACGGTGATTGGCGTGTTGCCCGGGCACGCACTGCTCGGCGCGCAGTTCACGGCGACGTCCATGATCGGCATGATCGCGCTCGCCGGCATCATCGTGCGCAACTCGATCCTGCTCGTCGACTTCATCAACGTCGAGATCGCGCACGGGCGCAGCCTGGCTGATGCCGTCATCCGCGCCGCGGCCGTGCGCGCCCGCCCGATCGCTCTCACTGCCGTCGCGGCGATGACGGGCGCGTTCTTCATCCTCGACGACCCGATATTCAATGGGCTGGCCGTTTCCCTGATCTTCGGGATCCTGGTTTCCACGGTGCTCACGCTCGTGCTGATCCCGATCCTGTACTTCAGCTATCGCAACAGACAGAAGGCCGCCTGACGCGGCGAAGGGGGCAGACATGGCGAAGATAGTCGTGATGGGTGCGGGTCTCGGCGGCGTGGCGTGCGCGTACGAGATGAAGAAGAAGGTCGGCAAGGGCCACCAGGTCACGCTGGTCGGCAGCAGCCCCTACTTCGAGTTCACCCCATCCAACCCGTGGGTCATGGTGGGCTGGCGGACGCCGACGCAGACACGCGTGGATCTCGCGAAGTACACCGCCGCGAAGGACATCGAGTTCGTGCCGAAGATGGTGCAGGCGATCGACGCGCCGGGCTCGGGGCTCACCTTCGAGGACGGCTCGAAGATGTCCTACGACTACCTCGTGATCACGACCGGCCCGAAGCTGGCATTCGAGGAGGTGCCGGGTCTCGGTCCCAAGGGCTACACGCAGTCCGTGTGCACCCAGGGCCACGCGCAGCAGGCGTACGAGCGCTACCAGCAGTTCGTCCAGGCGCCGGGCCCGGTGGTAGTCGGCGCGGCCGCAGGTGCCAGCTGCTTCGGTCCAGCCTACGAGTGCGCGATGATCCTCGACACGGACCTGCGCAAGCGCAAGGTCCGCGACAAGGTGCCGATGGTGTACGTGACGCCGGAGCCGTACATCGGGCACATGGGCCTCGGCGGCGTCGGCGACAGCAAGGGCCTCATGGAATCGGAGCTGCGGCAGCGGCACATCACGTGGATCACGAACGCGAAGATCACGGGCGTCGAGGACGGCGTGATGACGGTGGCCGAGCACAACGACGACGGCACCGTGAAGAAGGAGCACAAGCTCTCGTTCAAGTACTCGATGGTGATCCCCGCGTTCAAGGGCGTGGACCCGGTGGCGGCGGTTCCCGAGCTGTGCAATCCGCGCGGCTTCGTGCTCATCGACGAGCACCAGCGCTCGAAGAGGTACCGCAACATCTTCTCGGCGGGCGTGTGCGTCGCGATCCCGCCGGTCGAGGCCACACCCGTCGGTACCGGTGCGCCGAAGACGGGCTACATGATCGAGTCGATGGTGAGCGCGATCTGCGAGAACGTCGCGGCGGAGCTGAACGGCAAGCCCGCGCAGGCACGCGGCACCTGGAATGCCATCTGTCTCGCCGACTTCGGCGACACCGGCGCGGCCTTCGTCGCGCTGCCGCAGATCCCGCCGCGCAACGTCACGTGGGCGAACAAAGGCAAGTGGGTGCACGTCGCCAAGGTGGCATTCGAGAAGTACTTCCTGCGCAAGGTGAAGACGGGTTCGGTGGCGCCGCTCTACGAGAAATACGTGTTGAGCACCATCGGCATCGAGTCGCTCAAGCAATGACGGAGGCGTTCGGATGAAATCGGCAGGCTGGGGCATCGTTCTCGTCGCGGCGGCGGGACTCGCCGTCGCGCGCACGGCGGGCGCGGAGACGCTCGCCGACGCGTGGGTGCTCGCCGAGACGCAGGACAATGCCCTGGCCGCGGCCCGCAGCCAGGCCGAAGCCGCGGAGTTCGACGCCGCTGCGGCGCGTGCGCAGCGCTGGCCCTCGCTCGCCGTGGGCGGCGCATACACGCGGCTCGACGACGCGCCCGCTTTCGACTTCGGCTTTGCCGGCCTGCCGGTCAAGCCGCCGGAGCTGTTCGGCGGCGACGACTTCTGGATGGGCGCCGCGACGGTGAGCGTGCCGCTCTTCACGAGCGGCAGGATTTCGTCGAGCATTGCGGCCGCCGAGGCCCGCAGCCGGGGAGCGGGCGCCCAGGCGCGGGGAGCGGAGGAGGACACGAAACTCGCGGTCGCCGAGGCGTACGTCAACGTGCTGCGCTCCCGCAAGGCGCTCGGGGTCGCCGAGAGCAACGTCCGCACGCTCGAATCCATGGAGAGCGACATCAGCGCGATGTTCGACCGCGAACTCGTGCCGAAGAACGACCTGCTGGCCGTGCAGGTCGCCCTCGCCGACGCGCGGCAGGGCCGCCTGCGCGCCGCCAACGCGGCGGAGCTCGCCCTCGCTGCCTACAACCGTCGGCTGGGCGAGCCGCTCGCGCGTCCCGTGGAGCTCGACGAGAAGCTGCCGGAGCCCGCCAACCTGCCGACCGATCCCGCGGACCTCGTGAAAGAAGCCCTGGATCGGCGCACCGAGCTCAAGGCGCTGGATGCGCAGGCGGCGGCCTATGGGGATCTCGCCAGGACGGAACGCGCGCGCGTCCTGCCGCAGCTGACCCTCACGGGAGCGTACAACTACCTGGAGAATACCTTCCTCGACGACCAGGAGTTCGCCTCCGTGGGCGTCGGACTGCAGTGGGCGGTGTTCGACGGCGGCCAGGCTCGAAAGCGGGCGGCGGCGCTCGATCGATCGAAGCGCGCCACGGAGCAGCAGCGGGCCGACGCGCAGTCGCTGATCGCGCTGCAGACCCGCCAGGCGTGGCTCGACATCGAGGAGACGCGCGAGCGGGTCCGGGTCACGGCCGACGCCGTGGACCAGGCGGACGAGAACCTGCGCATCGCGCGGGAACGATACGGCGCCGGCCTCGGGACGCAGACGCAGTTGCTCGAGGCGGAGAACCTGCGGGTGCAGGCGCTGCGCAATCGGGACAACGCGGTGCTCGACGCGGGGCTCGCGAAGCTTCGGCTCGCGCGCGCGGTCGGCGCGCTCTGACCGGGCCACGCGTGCGCCCGTCCGAATCCGCTGCGGCGCAATTCAGTTATTGTGGTCGCGGCGCTTCCTGCCGGGTATCTCGGCGGGGACGCCGTGAATATGTCCCTATAGGCTCGCACGCGGCGTCCGTGCCGCGTGACGCCCCGCCGAGATACCCGGCAGGAGGTGCACGCGACGGCATTTCGCCTACGCGACGCGCGTCGTCGTTACGTTCGTGCTGCCGGCGGTGAGCGCGCGGCCGAGCTTGCGCGAGCCAAGTGCCGGAAGGAATTCGCGGCCGTCCCAGACTTGCTCGCCCGCGATGAACACTGCGGTCACGACGCCGTCCGAGCGGTTCACGAGCTGCTCGTGCTCGAAGACGTCGCGATGGATCATGCGGCGGTTCGCGTCGGTGTCGTAACGCAGGAGCGCCTCGGGATCGATCAGCACGAGGTCCGCCTGGGAGCCCGGGTCGATTCGCCCGGCATCGACGCCGAAGAACTCCGCGGGCTCGCGAGTGAGCCGGCGCACCGCATGCGCGACCTTGCCAGGCGAGTCACGCGCAGCGACCTGCAGCGTGAGCAGGTTTCCGTCGAAGAACGCAAGATTGATGAGGTGTGCACCGCTGTCGTTGAACCCCGGTAGCAGGTGCTCGTGGAACAGCAGCTCCTTGAGGACCTCCGGGCGGTCGTTCGCTACGACGAACCACCAGCGCAGGTCGCGGTCGTAGCGGCGCAGCAGGTGCAGCAGGAACGATCCCTCGCGAACGATCGGGTTCGGGAAGGACGACAACGCCTCGCGCTCGGCCTCGCTGCGTACTGCGGCCCGATCGCCCGACTGGAACTGGCGGAGTCGCCGGAAGATCGCGCCGAACGACTCGCCGCACCACTCCGGCACCGGACAGCGTTCCACGCGCAATGCGTCGAGGTCGCGGTTGAACGTCGAGACCGCGCGCTTGTCGTGCCACTCCTTCACGAACAGCTCGCCGAACGCATCGGTCGCCATGATCCGGCGGCGCGACTCGACGTCTTCGATTTCGCACGACATGAGCTGCCGCGTCGAGTCGAATTCCTCGAAGATCGGGCAGATCGCGCCTTCGGAATACATGCGGAACGGGGTGCCGAGCACCTGGAAGTGGAACCGGCCGTTCACGAGCGGTGAGTTGAGCAGGCGCGCGATGGCCGGGAACAGTTTCCAGGTGCGACGCTCGTGCGTCAGGTCCACGGCGGTGAGCGCGGAGGTCCTGAGCGGGCGGCCGAACAGCCGGCCGCTGGTGAAGAAGAATCTCAGGAACGTGGCGAAGCGACGCGCGGCGTCGGGCGTGCACTGCCAGACGCGGTCGTACTTTCTGACGACGTCCAGCAGCGACTTGAGTTCCGCGAACGTCGCGTACTGCGTAGGAATCCGGCGTCCCTTGTGCGGGTCGTTCGCGAGGTAGTGGAACGGGATCGCGTCGGTCGAGAAGCCGGCATACCCCTCGCGCATCGCTGCCTCGAGCAGTTGCTGCATGCGCCGCAGTTCCTGGGCGGTCGGCTCGCGCGTCACCGCGGCCTCGGTTCCCATCACTTCGATCCGTAGCATGGAGTGGGGAATTAGAGGCACGACGTTCGGCCCGAGCGGCAGCGACTCGAGATGCGCGAGGTAACCGGCCGTCGTGTCCCAGTCGATGCGGTCCACGACCTTGCGCAGCACGGGCTTCGGGATGTTCTCGACGCGCGTGAAGCAATCGAGGATCGGGTCGTCACCGTTGCGTCGCTGTGAACCGAAAGCCGTGCCGAGGCTGCAGTTGCCGACGACGACGGTCGTCGTGCCGTGACGGACCGACTCCGGGAGCCCGGGCGCCAGCTCCAGTTCGAGGTCGAGATGCGTGTGGATGTCGAGCAGGCCGGGCATCAGCCACTGTCCGGTCGCATCGACGACCCGGTCGGCCTGCGCCGGATCCAGCGACCTCGCGCGCTCGGCAATCCGGCCGTCGCGGATGGCCACGTCCTCCCTGCCGGGAGTTGCGCCCGAGCCATCGAAGACCAGTGCGTTGCGGATCAGGATCTGCCAGCGCTTGCTCATTGCGCGAGGTTAACGAATCCGGCGAGCTCGATTCACGAGTTCGAAAACACACGAAAGCCGTGTAATATGGTCCGCCAGCGCCTCCCGGGAATCCGCCGTGAAGAACCTCACCATCACGATGGACGAAGTCACCACGCACTGGCTGCGGCGACTCGCGGCCGAACGCCAACAGAGCCTCTCCAGCTTGGTTGGCGACCTGCTGCGCGAGCGGATGCTGAACGATCAACACTATGAGCTGGCGATGCGTCGCTACGCCTCCCTCCAGCCGCGGCCGCTCGGATCGAAGGCTCAGCGATACGCGACCCGCGAGGCTCTGCATGACCGGCCTCGTCTTCGTTGACACGAACATCCTGCTCTATGCCCTGGACACTCGCGACGCCGGGAAGCTCCGGGTCGCGCGGGCATGGATGGATCGGCTCTGGCGGGAGCGCAGCGGTCGCACCGGCGTGCAGGTGCTGAACGAGTTCTACGTCAACGTCACGCGCGTCCTCGCGCCGGGCCTGAGCCGTGAGGAAGCCTGGGACCATGTCAGCGCCCTCATGGAGTGGAACCCGCAGCCCGTCGACCTGGGCCTGCTTGAACTCGGGTACCAGATCCAATCCCGGTATCGATTGAGCTGGTGGGACAGCCTCGTCGTTGCCGCCGCCCACGCCCAGGGCTGCGCATTGCTGCTGAGCGAGGACCTTCAGCACGAGGCGGTGTACTCCGGCGTCACCGTGCTCGACCCGTTTCGAGTGGGAGTCCAGGAAGCCCGGGATGCGTACGTGCCGCAGATCCCCGCGCAGCGCCGGCGCGGGCGAGGGAGGCCGCGCAAGAAGCCGTCGCGGGCCTGAGTCGGCCCCGGTCGAAGCCGCCGATCAGGGCCGGACGCGGTCCGGCGGCTCCTGGCCAGCGAGCACGGCCAACAGGTTCCTCGCTGCCCGCCAGACCATCGCGTGGCGCGTCGCGAGCGTCGCGCTGCCGACGTGCGGCGCGAGCACCACGTTCGGCAGCGTCCGCAGTTCCGGATTCACGTCCGGCTCACCTTCGAATACGTCGAGGCCTGCTGCCGCAATCGTGCCGCGCTTCAGCGCCTCGACCAGGGCCTGCTCATCCACGACGCCGCCGCGAGCCGTGTTCACCAGCACGGCCGTGCGCTTCATGCGCGCGAGCTGCGCCGCGCCGACCAGGTGACGGGTCTCGGGTGTTCCGGGCACCTGCAGGACGACGAAGTCGGCCTTCGACAACAGGTCCTCCAGGCTCGCATGCATCACGCCGAGGCGAGACTCCTCGGCCGCGTCGAGCCGACGGCGATTGTGGTAGAGCACCGTCATGTCGAAGCCGGCCGCACGCCGCGCGATCGCGCGCCCGATGCGGCCGAAGCCCACGATGCCGAGTGTCCGGTGGTGGACGTCGAGACCCATCGGCAACTGCGACTTCGCGCTCCAGCGGCCATCGCGCACGAAGCGATCGCCCTCGGCGATGCGGCGTGCGGCGGCGAGCATCAGGCCGAACGCGAGATCCGCCGTCGCATCGTCGACGACGCCCGGCGTGTTCGTGACGATGACGCCCCGTGTCGCACAGGCCGCGACATCGATGTTGTCGTACCCGACCCCAATGTTGGCCACCACGCGCAGCCGCGGCGCGGCGGCGATCAGCTCGGCGGTTACGGGATTCAGGGCGAAGGCGAGGAGACCGTCCGCCTCCGCGAGACGCGCCGCGAGCGTCACCGCATCGAGCGGCGCCCCCGCCTGGTTGTCGAGCACGCGGGCGTGGCGTCGCAGCTCTTCGAGCACGTCCGGGAAGATCGGTGGTGCGACGACGATCGTGCGGTCGTTCAAGTGGTGTTCCCCCTGGCCGGCAATGCTCGTCGGCAAATTTCAGCCGCCGGCGAGCTGTGCGGTCGCGTCATCGAACGCGGCGCAGAGCGCCTCGACCTGGGCATCCCTGGTCGCAGGGCTCAGCAGCATCATGTTGTGGAACGGCGCGATCAGGCAGCCGCGGTTGAGGAGCGAGAGGTGCATCGCGCGCTCGAGTGCTGGCGCATGCGCCGCCTCGGCCTCGGTGCCATTCAGGAGCGGGCCAGGCGCGCAGATGAATTCGACACGTGCGCCGACCCTCACGACGTGCCACGGCAGGCAACGCTTCGTCACGACCGCCTGCAATCCCGTCGCGAGTTTCGCCGCCAGCCGTTCCATGTGGGCGTACGCCTCGGACGTCATGACGTGCTCGAGCGTGGCGCGCATCGCCGCGAGAGACAGCGCATTGGCCGAGAGCGTGGTGCCCATGCCAGAGTGACCCGGCGGCGTCTGCGCCCGGGCCGCATCGAGTCGGCGTGCGACCTCGTCCGTGAACCCCCATACGCTCGCGGGCACACCACCGGCCACGGGCTTGCCGACAACGAACAGGTCCGGCTCGAGCCGGTGGGCACGCGTGTACCCGCCGGGTCCGGTCGAGATGGTATGGGTCTCGTCGATGAGCAGCAGCGTGCCGGTCTCCCGTGTCAGCCGCCGCAGCTCGGTGTGGAACCCCGGCTGCGGAAGCACCATGCAGGAGTTCGTCATCACCGGCTCCGTGATGACGCACGCTACGTCACGATGCGACAGGGCGTCGGCGAGCGCGGGTACGTCGTTGAACTCGACGACACGCGCCAGTTGCGTCAGATCCGCCACCTGGCCGAGCAGGCCGGGGCGGTTCGAAGCGCGCCCGTCGATGAGACGCACGAACGTCTCGTCCACGGTGCCGTGGTAGCAGCCGTTGAACACGAGGATCTTCGGCCGTCCGGTTGCGGCGCGCGCGACGCGCAAGGCGAATCGATTTGCGTCGGTCGCGGTGGTCGCGACCTGCCAATGCGGCAGCCCGAAGCGCTCGGCGAGGAGGCGACCGACCTCGATCGCATCCTCCGTCGGCAGCATGTAGGTGAGTCCGCGCGTTGCCTGGCGAGTGATGGCCTCGGCGACTGGCGGCGGCGAGTGCCCGAACATCGAGCCCGTGTCGCCCAGGCAGAAATCAGCGTATTCGTTGCCGTCGATGTCGCGCAACACCGCGCCGTGCGTTTCCTCGACCAGGAAAGGGAACGGCATCGGCCAGTCGCGCATCCAGTGCATCGGCACCCCGTCGTAGAAGCCGGCGATGCCGCTGCCGATGCGTTGCAGCGAACGCGGGTGCTTCTGCACGTAGTCGACGCGTTCGGACTCGAAGATTGCAGCAATGCGTTCGAGCGGGATGCCGCCCAGCGTGGACAACACGGTGAGCACTACCGGATGAGTCGAGGAATCACTGTCGGCGCGCTAGTCATGTGTTTGCTTCGCCGCCGGCGATCCGCGACTCCGCGGTCGTGATCATCGCAGCGAAGCGGGGATCACCGCGCAGGCTGTCGAGGTCCGGATCCGCTTTCGCGTGATTCAGCAGGCCGATGGAGATCTTCTCGAACAGCGGGCCCAGGATTGCGATCGCTCCGTCCGGGTCGTTCAGCTGCGTCGCGAGTGTGCAGGCGAAGTTGTAGCGCATGTTCATGTTGTCCGGGTCGATGAGCAGCGCCCGGCTCATCCAGCCCTTCGCGCTCTCGGCCTGCCCGAGCAGCGCGAGCGCATAGCAGCAGAAGCCCATCGCCGCGCCGTTGCTCGGATCCTGGGCCAGCGCTTTCTGCGCGCGAGCGACCGTGAGCTGGGCCGTCCTGCGGGCGGCCGCGCCATCGCCAATCGCCGTGTAGCAGGTCATCAGCATGTTGCACGAGCTGACATCCGTTTCCATCAGTGTCCGCGCCTTCTCGAAGTGGCGGATCGCGTCTTCCAGCCGCTTCTGCCGGAACCGCAGGTAAGCCGCGGCCCGGTGCACCTCGTAGGACTCCGGGTCGAGCGCCAGCGCGACGGAGATTTCCCCGGAGGCCGCGTCGTGCCGTCCTGCCTCCGAGAGGATGCGGGCCTTCACCGCATGGGCCTCGGCGAGGTTCGAATCCAGCGACAGGGCACGTTCGGCGGCGGCGAGGCCATCCTCGCCCTGGCCGCCCGTCGCGAAGCGGATCAGCGTCTGGCCGACGGCCATCAACGCCCAGGCCGAGGCGTAGTTCGGGTCGATCTCGGTGGCCCGGCGGCATAGTCGCACGATGGCCTCGTTGCGCCGAACGTCCCCCTCGTTGCCCGTCGCGTAGTGTTGCCGGGCCATGAGGAAGAGGTTGTAGGCCTCGAGGTTGTTGGTGCCGCGTTGCTCGATGGCCTTCTTTTCCTCGGGCAGCAGCTTCAGCTTCAGCGCCTTGACGATAGCCTGCGAGATCTCGTCCTGCAGCGCGAAAATGTCGCTCAGGTCGCGGTCGTAGCGTTCGGCCCAGACGCTGTCGTTGGTCGACGCATCCACGAGCTGGGCCGTGATGCGCACGCGACCACCGGCCTTACGCACGCTGCCTTCGAGCACGTGGCTCACCTTCAGCTCGCGTGCGACCTTCGGCACGTCCACCTGTTTTCCCTTGTACAGGAAGGCGCTGTTGCGCGACGCGACCGCGAGTGCCGAGACCTTGCTCAGGTCGGTGATGATGTCCTCGCTGATGCCGTCGCTGAAGTACTCCTGCTCCGCGTCGCCGCTCATGTTGGCGAACGGCAGCACGCAGATGCTGATGCGGTTCGTGCCCACGGCCGGCGCAGGCGGATTCGACGCTGCGGCCCCGGCCGCCGACGGGTCGCCGGACTGCCTCGCGATCATCGCGCCCAGCGCGCGCAGCAGGGCCTGGCACTGCGGGCTCGCGGGCTCATCCGCCCAGCCGTCGAGGTCGGTCGTGTGGATCGCCCGCACGTCCATCGGCAAGCGAGCGCCGTCGAAGCGCGCCGGGACCAGCGTGCCGCGGTCGGCGGCTTCGCGCGCCTCGCCTCGCACCCACCGGGACACTACCGACGTCGGCGTCCAGACCACGAGGACGGCCCGGGCGGCCTTCAGTTCCGTCTCGATCTGGTCGTCGAACTGCTGCCCGGCCTCGATTTCGGGGTCCCACCAGACCGACCAGCCGCGCGCCTCGATCGCGGCAACGATGGGCGCGACCCGTGCCTTGTCGCTGCGGGCGTACGAGACGAAGACGTCGGCCATTCGGCGAGGACCTCGAGTGACGGGAGAGCCCGGACCCTGACGGAGCGCAGTAGCTTAACTCGGCCGGGCTTTTCTTGACGCTTCCCGGTCCCCCGTGGATACTGCAATGCGAAATGAACACCCGTCCGGACAACACGCTCGATCGCCGCTGGTGGTGGCGCCACTCCTAGGAGTGGGCCCGGACGCGCATCTCGTTCGCAGGATTCTAGGGACCCATCTCCGCGAGCCACCGGGGATGGGTTTTTTTGTGCGTCCCCGGGTCCTCGCGAAAGAGGAACCGTAAGTGACGACCAGTCTGTTCGACATTGCCGCCGACCTCGACACGCCGGTCTCGGCCTACCTCAAGCTGAAGCCGTTCCGGCCGCGCTTCCTGCTGGAAAGCGTGGAGGGCGGCGAGCGGCTCGCCCGCTACTCCTTCATCGGCTTCGGCGATTGCCTCGAGTTCCGGCTCGACGCGAGCGGGCTCAGGCTCGGCGGCGAGCAGCTGCCCCGCCCGGAGAACCAGGCCGACCTGCTCGCGGCCCTGCGCCGGGCGCTGGCCGAGGCGCCGCATCCCGAGGCGGCGAGCGCAGGTTTCCCGCTGCTCGGCGGACTCGTCGGCGTGGCGAGCTACGACCTCGTGCGGTACTTCGAACGCCTGCCCTCGAAGGCACGCGTGGACGACGACTGCCCGGACGCGCACTACGTCGCCCCGCGCTCGCTGCTCGTGTTCGACCACCTCACGCGCCGCGCGGCGCTGCTGCATGCGGGGTCCGAGCATGAGCGTCAGAGCCTGCGCCGGGAGATTATCCGCGCCCTCCGCGGCGGGCTGCCGGGGCCGGCGTGGCAGGCGAGCTTCAGTGCCCCGGACGCGAGCCTGTCCGAGGCGGAATTCCTCGATCGCGTGGCGCGCACCAAGGAATACATTGCCGCGGGCGACGTGTACCAGCTGGTGCTGTCGGTCCGCTTCTCCGGTCGCTGCGACCTCGATCCCTTCGAGACCTATCGCGCGCTGCGCCTGCTGAATCCCTCGCCCTACATGTATTACTGCGAGCTCGGCGATCGCGTCGTGGTCGGCTCCTCGCCGGAGGCTCTCGTCAAGCTGAGCGGGACCGACGCGCAGACGCGGCCGATCGCGGGCACGCGGCCGCGCGGTGCCGACCCCGAGCAGGACGACGCGCTCGAAGCCGAGCTGCTGGCCGATCCCAAGGAGAATGCGGAACACGTCATGCTGGTGGACCTGGCGCGCAACGACGTCGGCCGCGTCGCGACCGCGGGTTCGGTCCACGTGCGGCCCTTTCGCTCGATCGAGCGCTACAGCCACGTGATGCACATCGTGAGCGGCGTGCACGGCCAGCTCGCGCCGGGCAAGGACGCGTTCGATCTCTTCGCCGCCACGTTCCCGGCGGGCACGCTCGTCGGCGCCCCGAAGGTGCGCGCAATGGAGATCATCGACGAACTCGAGCCCGTGCGCCGTGGCTTCTACGGCGGCACGGTCGGCTACTTCGGGCACGGCGGCGACATGGACCAGGCGATCACGATCCGCACCATGGTGTTCCACGGGGACACCTACAGCTTCCAGGCGGGCGCGGGGATCGTCGCGGACAGCGTGCCGGTCAGCGAGTACCGCGAGGTGCTCGCGAAGAGCGCCGTGCTGCGGCGGGCGATGGAACTCGCGCGGGAGGGACTGTGATGACCCATCCGCGCCTGCTGCTGATCGACAACTACGACAGCTTCACCTACAACCTCGTCCAGGCGTTCCTCGTCCTCGGCGCGGACGTGCTCGTGCATCGCAACGATGCGATCACGGTCGCGGAGGCGGAGGCGCTGGCGCCGACGCACCTCTGCATCTCGCCGGGCCCGGGCACGCCGCAGGATGCCGGTGTTTCCATCGCGATGATCAAGGCCTTCGCCGGCCGCATCCCGGTGTTCGGCGTGTGCCTCGGCCACCAGTCGATCGTCGAGGCGTACGGCGGCGACGTCGTGCGCGCGGGTCGGCTCATGCACGGCAAGGTCTCGTCGGTCACGCACGACGGCCGCAGCATCTTCGCCGGGCTCCCACAGCCGTTCGAAGCGGGCCGCTACCACTCGCTGATCGCGAAGCCCGAGACCCTGCCCGCGACGCTCGAAGTGACAGCCCGCACGGCCGAGGGCGAGATCATGGGCGTGCGGCACAAGGCATTGCTCGTCGAGGGCGTGCAGTTCCACCCGGAGAGCATCCTCACGCCCGACGGCCCCAAGCTGATGGGCAATTTCCTCGCCTTGGGCGGCGGGCGGCGCGAGGTTCGAGCGTAGCGCCATGGCCGAGTTGCGCGACATCCTCGAACGGCTGCTGCAACGCCACGACCTCACCGAGGCCGAGTCGGGCGAGTTGCTGGTGGCGTTGACCGGCGCCGCCGTCGCGCCGGCCATGGCGGGCGCGCTGCTGGCGGCGCTGCGCTCGAAAGGGATCACGCCGGACGAGGTGCGCGGATTCGCGAGCGCGATGCGAGGCCTGGCGCGCCGGCCGGACCTGCCGCCGGGCCCGCCGGCCATCGACATCGTCGGGACCGGCGGCGATGCGTCCGGCAGCTTCAATCTCTCGACCGGTGCGGCGTTGCTCGTCGCCGCCATGGGCGTGCGCGTCGTGAAGCACGGTAATCGCTCGGTCTCGAGCCGCTCGGGCAGCGCCGACCTGCTCGAGGCACTCGGCCTGCCGCTGCCACTCGACGAGCGCAGCGCCGGCGACTGCCTCGCGGCGACCGGCTTCACGTTTCTCTTCGCGCCCCACTATCACCCGGCGATGAAGGAAGTGGCGCCGGTGCGCCGCGCGCTCGGCGTGCGGACCGTCTTCAACCTGCTCGGACCGCTCACGAATCCTGCGGAGCCGCCGTTCAGCCTCATCGGCGCCTACAGCCACGACGCCGCGAAACTGATGGCCGAGACCCTCGCGGGCATGCCGATCGAGCGCGTGTTCGTGATCCACGGCGAGCCGGGCTGGGACGAGCCGACGCCGGTCGGCCCGTTCGAGCTCTACGACGTGCGACCGGGCCGCGTCGAGCGCGAGGTCCGGGACCCGCGCGATCTCGGGCTGGCTCGCTGTGCTCCCGAGGATCTCGCGGGCGGCGACGCAGCGCACAACGCAGTCGGACTGCGGGCCGTGTTCGAGGGGCGCGACCGCGGCGCGCACCGCGATGCGCTCGTGCTGAACGCAGCCCTCGCGCTCGAAGTCACGGGTGCCGTGACCGACGTCGCCGAAGGTGTGCATGCGGCGGGCGCGGCCATCGATCGCGGCGACGCGTCGCGGCTGCTCGAGCGCGTGGCCGAGTTCGGTCGGAGGGGTGCGACGTGACCGGCGATCCGGGATCGGTCGTGATTTCATGAGCCTGCTCGCCGACATGGTGCGCTCGAGTTTCCGCCGCGTGGCGGAGGCCCGGGAGCGGGTGCCTGAGGCAGCGTTGCGCGCCGCGGCACTCGGCATGCCGCCGCCGCCGCCGCTCAGGCTCGAGCCGCATGGGTTCGATCTCATCGCCGAGCTGAAGCTGCGCTCGCCGTCGGTCGGCGATCTCTCCGCCAGCACCATCGACCCGGTCGAGCGGCTCGAGGCCTATGCAGAGGGTGGGGCAGCCATCTGTTCCATCCTCACCGAGCCGACGCGCTTCGACGGCGAGCTCGAACACCTGCGTCTCGCTGCCGAAACGCTGTCACCCTACGGAGTGCCGGCGATGCGCAAGGACTTCCTGGTCGACCCCTACCAGGTGCTCGAGGCGCGTGCCTACGGGGCGTCCGGCGTGCTGCTGATCGTCCGCATGGTGCCGCGCGAGCGCCTCATTGCGATGATGGACACCGCGGCCGATCTCGGGCTCTTCGTGCTGCTCGAGGCGTTCAGCGCGGGTGACCTCAAGATCGGGGAGGACATTGCCCGCGGCCGCGAAGGACGCGACGAGCAGGTGCTCATGGGTCTCAACTGCCGCGACCTCGAGACGCTCGATATCGACTTCAACCGCTTCTCGCTGCTTCGAAGCCGCATGCCATTCGACTGGCCCTGCGTCGCGGAGAGCGGCGTGCAGACACCGAAGGATGCCGCACGCGTGGCCGCGCTCGGTTACCGCCTCGCGCTCGTCGGCACGAGCCTGATGCAGCGTCACGACGCGGCCAACGCTGTGCGCGAGCTGATCGAGGCAGGCCGGCAGGCGGCGACCTGAGGCACGCATGTCGAGGCTCTGGATCAAGGTCTGCGGCATGAGGACTCGCGAGGCGATCGAGGCGGCAGCGCAGGCGGGCGCCGACGCGGTCGGCTTCGTCTTCTTCGAAGGCTCACCGCGCAACCTGTCGATTGCCGAGGCCGAGGCGCTGCAGCACGCCGTCCCGGCCGGCATCGAGCGCGTGGCGGTGTTCCTGCATCCGGCGCGGGAACTGGTCGATCGCGTCGTTGCAGCGGTGCGCCCCGACTGGGTCCAGACCGATGCGGACGATCTGGCGGCGCTTCAGCTTACCGAGGGCCAGCGCGTCCTGCCGGTGCTGCGCAGTGGCGGTCGCCGGCCGGCACCGCTGCCACGTCGCTGCCTGCTCGAAAGCGCGCGCAGCGGGGTGGGCGAGCGGGCGGACTGGGACGAGGCGGCACGGCTCGCCGCGACGACGCAGGTCGTGCTCGCCGGCGGGCTCGGCATCGACAACGTCGCGGATGCGGTGCGCACCGTGCGGCCGTTCGGCGGGGACGTGAGTTCGGGCGTCGAATCGAGTCGCGGCGTCAAGGACGCCGGGAAAATACGTGAGTTCATCCAGGCGGCCCGCCGTGCGGAGTCCGTCCTGCTGGCCGAGGAGAGTCGCTGATGAGAATCGAGGGCCTGAAGATCGACCGCGAGGCCCTGCTCGCGCAGACGCTGAGCGGGGCGTTTCCCGACGAGCGGGGACGCTACGGGCCCTTCGGCGGCCGTTACGTGCCGGAGACGCTGGTGCCGGCGCTCGATCGGCTCGAGGAGGGTGTACGCACGGTGCTGCACGACCCGGAGTTCCGGGCCGAGTTCGAGGCGGAGCTGCGCACCTGGGTCGGGCGTCCCACGCCGCTCACCTACGCGCGCGAGCTGTCGCGCCGCTGGGGTGCGGAGGTGTGGCTCAAGCGCGAGGACCTCGCTCACACGGGTGCGCACAAGATCAACAACGCGATCGGACAGGCGCTGCTCGCCATGCGGCTCGGGGCGAAGCGCATCGTCGCGGAGACCGGCGCGGGCCAGCACGGCGTCGCCTCCGCTGCGGCCTGCGCGCGCCTCGGCATGCCCTGCGTCGTGTACATGGGCTCGGTCGACATGGAGCGGCAGGCGCCGAACGTCGGCCGCATGAAGCTGCTCGGCGCCACCGTGGTGCCCGTCACCAGCGGCGACCAGACGCTGCGCGCGGCGATCGACGAGGCGCTGCGCGACTGGGTCTC
>JBBIVG010000011.1:0-24499 GCA_037439865.1 Nevskiaceae bacterium | reverse complement strand
CTGTCAGCGATCGGCATTGCGGGCATGGACCGCATGGTCCGTGCGAACGTGATCGCAACCTCAGGCCGCGCCATCGAGGCGGCGGGCGACGTCGATGTGCTGCTGCTCGACAAGACCGGCACGATCACGCTCGGCGACCGACAGGCCGCAGCCTTCCACCCGGCGCCGGGGGTGGCGGAGCAGGAACTCGCTGACGTCGCGCAGCTTGCGTCACTATCGGATGAGACGCCCGAAGGACGCTCGATCGTCGTGCTGGCGAAGCAGAAATACCAGTTGCGCGGCCGGGACCTGTCGGCGCAGCCGCACGTGTTCCACAAGTTCACCGCGCAGACCCGCACGAGCGGCGTGGACTTCGACGGGCGCAAGCTGCGCAAGGGTGCTGCGGACGCAATTCGCCGCTCCGTCGAGGAGGAACGCGGCGCATGGCCGACGGCCGTGAGCCGGATCGTGGATGACTTGGCACGCCATGGAGCGACGCCGCTCGTAGTCGCCGACGGCCCGAGGGTCCTGGGCGTCGTCGAGCTGCGCGACGTAGTCAAGGGCGGAATCCGCGAGCGATTCGCCGAGCTGCGCCAGATGGGTATCGAGACCGTGATGGTGACGGGCGACAATCGCCTGACTGCCGCGGCCATTGCCGCCGAAGCCGGCGTCGACGACTTCCTGGCGGAAGCCACGCCGGAAACCAAGCTGGCGCTGATACGCAAGTACCAGTCGGCGGGTCACCTGGTCGCGATGTGCGGCGACGGCACCAACGACGCGCCGGCGCTCGCGCAGGCGGACGTCGCCGTCGCCATGAATTCGGGCACGCAGGCGGCCAAGGAGGCCGGGAACATGGTCGATCTCGACTCGAACCCGACCAAGCTCATCGAGGTCGTGGACGTCGGCAAGCAGATGCTCGTCACCCGCGGCGCGCTCACGACGTTCTCGATCGCCAACGACGTCGCCAAGTACTTCGCGATCATCCCCGCGGCCTTCGCGGCGACCTATCCGTCGCTCAACGCGCTCAACGTGATGGGCCTCGCCAGCCCCGAGAGCGCGATCCTGTCGGCGGTGATATTCAATGCGCTGATCATCATCCTGCTGGTCCCGCTGGCGTTGCGCGGCGTGAAGACGCGCGCGGCCTCGGCCGACCGGCTCCTGCGTCGCAACCTGCTCGTCTACGGACTCGGCGGCATCGTCGTGCCATTCATCGGCATCAAGACGATCGACCTGCTTCTCACGGCCCTGCACATCGCCTGAGGTGACTTCATGCTGACGATACTTCGGCAGTGTCTCGGGGTCTTCGCGGTACTGACGCTGGTCACCGGCGTGGCGTACCCGTTGCTCATCACCGGCGTGGCGAATGTCGTCTTCCCGGCGCAGGCCGTCGGCAGCGTGATCGAGCGCGAAGGTCGCGCCGTCGGGTCGGCACTCCTCGGGCAGCCATTCTCGAAGCGGGGCTATTTCTGGGGCCGACCGTCGGCGACCGCGCCGCAGCCGTACAACGGCGCCGCCTCGACAGGAACGAATTTCGGGCCGATCAACCCGGCATTGGCCGACGCCGTCGAAGCTCGGGTAAGGGCGCTGCGCGAAGCCGATCCGGACAACGCCTCGCCGGTGCCGGTCGATCTGGTCACCTCCTCCGGCAGCGGTCTTGATCCGCACATCTCGCCCGCCGCCGCGGAGTACCAGGCGGCACGCGTCGCGCGCGCCCGTGGCTGGACGCCCGAGCGCGTCAGGCAACTCGTCCGAGCTCACACCGAGGAGCGTACACTCGGCGTCCTCGGTGAACCGCGCGTAAACGTGGTCGAACTCAACCTCGCGCTCGACGCCGCCAAGTAACGTGGCCGACGACGCCCGACCGGACCCGGACCGACTCCTCGCGGAGGTCAAGCGAGAAGAGGCCCGCGCGCATCGCGGCCGCCTGAGGATCTTCTTCGGCGCTTCCGCAGGAGTTGGCAAGACCTACTCGATGCTCGAGGCCGCCCGCCTGGCACGCGGCTCCGGTGCGGACGTGGTCGTCGGCTACGTCGAACCGCACGGCCGCGCCGAGACTGAGCGGCTGCTGGAGGGCCTCGACCAGGTACCCACCCTGCCCGTCCGCTATCGCGGCGTGACACGCCAGGAGTTCGACCTCGACGCAGCATTGCGCCGCCGCGCAGCCATCACGCTCGTCGATGAGCTTGCGCATTCGAACCTCCTCGAGGGTGAACCACCGCCACGTCATCCCAAGCGCTGGCAGGACGTCGAAGAGATGCTCGAGGCCGGCCTCGACGTGTGGACGACGCTCAACGTGCAGCACATCGAGAGCCTGAACGACGTGATCGCGGGCATCACCGGGATCCGCCAGCAGGAGACGGTGCCGGACCACGTGCTTGAGGACGCGGCGGAAATCGAGTTGATCGACCTCCCGCCGGAGGACCTCCTCGCGCGGCTCAAGGCCGGCAAGGTCTACGTGCCCGAGCAGGTGGGAGCAGCCCTGGAGCGCTTCTTCCGCAAACCGAACCTGCTGGCACTGCGCGAGCTGGCGCTGCGCCAGACCGCGGACCGCGTCGACGCAGCAGCCAGGGCGTACTCGCGCAGCGAGCCGGCATCCCGGCCGTGGCTCGCGCGCGAACGATTCATCGTGGGAGTCGGTCCCGACGATCAGGCGGAGGAACTGGTCCGCTTCGGCAAGCGATTCGCCGACGCCCTCGACGCGGAGTGGATCGTGGTGTCCGTCGAAACACCCGCGCTCATGCGGCTGGGAGAATCAGCCCGGGACCGGCGCATCGCCGTACTGCGGCTCGCAGAGACTCTCGGTGCGGAGACCGTCACGCTCGACGGACCGACGGCCAGCTCGGCCCTGTTGCAGTACGCCCGGACTCGCAACGTGCCCCGCATCGTGGTCGGGGAGCCGAAGCAACGCGGCTTGCGCGCGCTCTGGCGGCGTTCCACGGTGCACGACCTGCTTGCCCGCGCCGGCGGAATCGACGTATCGATCATCGCGCGACGCGAAGGCGCCGCGCGCAGCGATGTCCCGCCATTGGCGCGCCTCGAGCCACCGGCCGTCCACTGGGACCGATACGGTTGGGCGACGGGGGTCGTCGTGCTGTGCACGGCCATTGCCTGGGCGATGCAGGATTACGTCTCCCTGACGAATGTCGTAATGGTGTATCTCCTCGGCACGACCGTCGCCGGCCTGCGCCTCGGTCGCGGCCCGTCGATCCTGACGACGGTGCTGGGCGTCGCCGCGTTCGACTTCTTCTTCGTCCCGCCGGCGTACACGTTCGCCGTCTCGGACGTGGAGTACTCGATCACTTTCATCGTAATGCTGATCGTCGGGCTCACGATCGCCACGCTGATGGCCAACGTGCGGCAGCAGACGCGCATCGCGGGTGCCCGCGAACGCCGCACGGCCCTGCTCTACGCCATGAGCCGGGAGCTCGCCGGCACACGCGGCCTCGACGGCATGGCGCGCGTGGCGGTCAAGCACGTCAATGAAACGTTCGCCAGCCGCGCAGCGGTGTTGTTGCCCGATGCGGACAGTCGACTGCACCGGCGCGCGGGCGTGGGCGAGGAATCCGCGTCGTGGGAGCCGGATCTGTCGATCGCACAGTGGGTGTTCGACCACGGCCGCCCGGCCGGACTCGGTACCGATGCGTTGCCCGGTGCACCTGCAATCTACCTGCCTTTGTCCGGCACGGATCGCACGCTCGGCGTACTGGCCGTCATGCCGTCGAACAATCGTCGTGTGCTGCTGCCGGAGCAGCGCCACCTGCTCGAGACGTTCGCCGGGCAGATCGCGCTCGCAATCGAACGGGCCCGGCTCGCGGAATCCGCTGAAGCTGCCAAGGTGTCGGCGGAGACGGAGGCCGTACGCAACACCCTGCTCGCGTCGATCTCGCACGACCTTCGCACGCCGCTGGCCGCGATCGCAGGCGCCGGTTCGGTGCTGGCGGATCCTGGAATCACCCTGGACGCCGATGCCCGACGCGCGCTTGCGCGGACGATCGCGTCCAAGGCGCAGGACATCTCGGAACTCGTATCCAACGTACTCGACCTGATGCGCTTCGAGTCGGGCCGGGTCCCGCTGCGCCGGCAGTGGGAGGCACTCGATGACCTGATCGGGCTCGCGCTCGGCAAGGTCGAGGCGAGGCTCGGAAGCCGGACCGTGCAGGTCGCGCTGCCACACGACCTGCCTGCGGTCAAAGTGGACGCCGTGCTGCTGACCCAGGTCTTCGTGAATCTCCTCGAGAACGCGGCGAAGCACACCCCGGAAGGAACGCACGTCCGGATCACCGGTCGCGTCGACGACGGCAGCGTACGCGTCGTCGTCGAGGACGACGGACCGGGCCTGCCGCCGGGTGACCCGGATCTCCTGTTCGCGAAGTTCCAGCGCGGACGGACCGAAGGCGAAGTACCGGGAGCCGGACTCGGACTCGCAATCTGCCGCGCGATCGTCGAGGCGCACGGCGGCCGGATCGTGGCCTCAAACCGGGAAGGACGCGGCGCGCGTTTCGAGCTCACGCTGCCAATCGAGGCGGTCGAGCTGTGACCGGGGCGATGTTCCGTCTGCTGGTCGTGGAGGACGACCGCGACATTCGCGAGGTGCTACGTACGCTTCTGCAGGCGGAGGGATACCGGGTCGTCCTGGCGGAGTCCGCGGCGCGGGCCATCGTGGAGACCCGCTCCCACCAGCCTGACGCGGCGATCGTGGACCTGGGTCTCCCGGATCGAGACGGGCAGGCGCTGATTCGCGATATCCGAAAATTCTCCACGGTCCCGATCATCGTCCTGTCCGCCCGGACCATGGAGTCGGAAAAGGTCCTCGCGCTGGACGGCGGCGCGGACGACTACGTTACGAAGCCCTTCCAGTCCAGCGAACTCCTCGCACGCATCCGTGCCGCGCTACGGCGAAGCGTCCGCTCGGCAGACACATCTTCGATGCTGCAGATCGGCAGCCTCGTCATCAACCTGGAGACGCGTGTGGCGAACGGATCGGAGGGAGCCGTGCACTTCACGCCGATCGAGTTCCGCATCCTCGCCTGCCTCGCGCGGAACCTCGGCCTGGTGGTGACGCAGGACCAGATCATCCGCGAAGTGTGGGGTCCCGACCGCGTCACGGACACGCGGGGACTGCGCTCGTACGTCAAGACGTTACGGCAGAAGATCGAGACCGACCCGAGTCGCCCGCGTCACCTCGTCACGGAGCCGGGCCTCGGCTATCGCCTCGTCGCCGACCAGTAGGAGTCGGGCCGTCAGCCGGACCAGTCGATCGCGCCGCTCCAGGCCGTTGCGAACACCAGGATCCCGAACGCGATGCGATACCAGGCGAAGGGAACGAACGTGTGCGTGGACACGTACCGGATCAGCCAGCGCACGCAGGCGAAAGCTGCCAGGAACGAGCAGACCATGCCGACCACCCACATCCCGAGGTCGTCCACGGACAGCAGCGCGCGCTCCTTGTACAGGGAGTAGAGGCTCGCGATGCCGAGAGTCGGGATGGCGAGATAGAAGGTGAACTCCGTGGCGACCTGGCGCGAAAGCCCGAACAGGAGGCCGCCGATGATCGTGGCACCCGAGCGGCTCGTGCCCGGCACCAGCGCAAAGCACTGCGCGAACCCGACCTTCAGGGCGTCGAGCGGCGTCATGTCGTCGACCGAGTGGACACGCACCACGTGCTCGCGTTTCTCGACCCACAGGATCAGCAGTCCGCCGAGGATGAACGTCGTGGCGACAGTCGGCGCATTGAAGAGGTGCGCCTTGAGCGCGCTGCCGAAGAGCAGCCCGAGCGCCGCCAGCGGCACGAACGCGATCGCGACATTGACCAGCAACCGACGGGATTTCGCCTCACGGTGCGCCTCGGCGAAGGCCGTGAAGATCCTGCGACGGAATTCCCAGACCACCGCGAGGATGGCGCCGGACTGGATGACGATCTCGAAGAGCTTGCCGCGCTCGTCGTTGAAGTTGAGCAGTGAGGCCGTGAGGATCAGGTGTCCGGTGCTCGACACCGGGAGGAACTCGGTCAGTCCCTCCACGATCCCCATGATCGCAGCCTTGATCAGCAGTCCGATGTCCACGGCGCCCCGCTCGCGGCCGAAAGTAGCGGATGGTAAACGATCAAGCGCTGGTCAGGCTGCGGACATTTCATCGGACGCCGGATCGGTGCCAGCTGTCGGGATCAGTTGCGCACGTAGATTGTCTTTCCTTCCTTGATCGTCTCGACGACCCTGATGTCGCGAATCCGGTCCACCGGCGTCTTGAGCGGATCCGCCGTGACGACCACGAAGTCGGCGAGCTTGCCCGGCGCAATCGAGCCGCGGCGGGTCTCTTCGCGGTACTCCCAGGCTGGGTTGATGGTGAGCGCCTGCAGTCCGCGATACGCATCGATGCGCTCGCCCGGCCCGAGCACGTAGCCCGAGCGCGTCGTGCGCGCCATCGAGGTCCAGAGCATGAACAACGGATCGAGCGGCGTGACGTTGAAGTCGCTGTGGTTGGTCGCCCTGAGCCCCGCATCCATCGCGGACTTCAGCGGGCTGATGAAAGCCGCCCGGGTCTCGCCGATGTTCTTGCGGTGCACGCCGCCCCAGAAGTACGTGTGGTTCGTGAAGTAGCTCGGCGTGAGCCCGAGCGCGACGTAGCGCGGGATGTCCTCCGGGTGCTGCATCTGCGAGTGAATGACGATGGTGCGGCTGTCGTCACCCGCCTTGAGGCCCGACGCCTCCGCGGCCTGGATGACCTGCTGAATGGCGCCATCGCCGTTCGCATGGACGAACACCTGTAATCCGGCCTTGTGCCCTGCATCGAAGATCTTCGCGAACTGCTCGTAGGGCATCGTCGTGCTGCCGTGCCAGTCCTGCTGCCCTTGGGGGCCGCCCGTGAGCAGCGGCTCGATGTAGGAGGCGGTCTTGCCCTGGACCGAGCCGTCCTGGGTGATCTTGAGTCCCTGCAGCTTGAGCCGATTGTTCCACTGGCCGAAGGGGAACTCGGGCTTGCCGAGCCACTCGTTCATTTCCGGAAACGCCGGCAGCACGGCTATGTCGATGAACAACCGGCCCTGCGCGGCGGCCTTCTGCAGCAGGCGGATGTCCTTGGTGTGCGTGAAACCGTCATTGGCTAGCGTGTAACCGTTCCCTGCGTACATCATCTGGCCGGGCTTGAGCAGCTCGAGCATTTCGGCCTCGCCCGGCTGCGGCATCTTGTTGAAGACCGGCAGGAAGGCCGTCTCCATCAGCAAGCCTTCGGGATCCTTTCCGTCGGGGCCGCGGGCGATGATGCCGCCCGGTGGCGTCGGTGTGTCGGCAGTGATGCCCGCCCACTCGAGTGCCTTCGAATTGAGCACGGCACCGTGCAGCGACACGTGCAGCACCAGGACCTTGCGGTTGGGAAAGGCGGCATCGAGATCGCGCTTGGTGAGCTTGCCGCCCTGCACCATCGAGTCGTCGTAGCCCCAGGCCAGGATCCAGCCGCCCTCCGGGACCTGCGCCTTGTCCTGCCACGCCTTCAACGCGGCGACGACCTGCTGCACCGTGTCGCCCGGGCCGACCGGCGACGGCGACACGTTGACCATCCGGGAGAGCGCCGGCGCATTGATGAAATGGCTGTGCGCATCCACGAAGCCGGGCAGCATCGTCCTGCCGCCGAGATCCTTGACGATCGTCGTGCCGCATCGCTTCGGCTTCGGTGCCGGTGAAGACGATCTTGCCGGCGGACACGACCACGGCCGCGACGTAGTTCGGCCGGTCTCCCTCCATCGTAATGATGGGGCCGCCGCGAATGATGAGGTCCGCGGCCGCCTCGGCCGTGCGTCCGGAGCCCGCAAGAGCCACCGCCATGCAGGCCGCGGCAATCGAAATACGCGCTTGCTGAGTCAGCATCGGTTCATGTCTCCTCGCCCTTCGAATAGCACGCGCACCGCACTCCGTCCAATCCTGCCCGACGACCGGAATCTCCAATTGGCGCGAGAGGTTACAATCCGTGGCGGCGCAACGGCGACGGGCAAGGAGGCCGCGCCGGGGCTGGCCTGTCACAAAGTTGTAACGTCTCGAGGCCCATCATGTCGGGGTTCCCAGGATCGTCAACTTCTAGGAGGGCCGAGTCGTGCTCCGACGGATGAATCACAGGTTCCTTGCGGTCTTTGCGCTGGCCGCGGCTGCGCTGCTCGGCCGCCCGGTATCGGCAGCCGACATTTCCGGCGCGGGCGCCACGTTTCCGTACCCGATCTACGCCAAGTGGGCGGAAGCCTACAAGAAGCAGACGGGCATCGGCCTGAACTACCAGTCGATCGGCAGCGGCGGCGGCATCAAGCAGATCAAGGCGGGCACGGTCACGTTCGGGGCCTCCGACAAGCCGCTCGAACTCAAGGAGTTGAGCGATGCCGGCCTGGTGCAGTTCCCGATGATCATCGGCGGCGTGGTACCGGTCGTCAACGTCCCGGGCCTGCAGGCAGGCGTCCTCAAGCTCGACGGCCCGACGCTCGCGAGCATCTACATGGGTGAGATCACCAAGTGGGACGACGCCCGCATCAAGGCGTTGAACCCCGGCGTCAACCTCCCGGGCCTCGCGATCGCGCCGGTCTATCGCTCGGACGGCTCGGGAACGAATTTCCTGTTTACCAGTTACCTCTCCTCCGTGAGCCCGGCGTTCAAGTCGAATATCGGCGCCAACACTTCGGTCGAATGGCCCGCCGGCATCGGCGCGAAGGGCAACGAAGGCGTCGCGAACATGACCTCGCAGACCTCCGGCGCGATCGGTTACGTCGAGTACGCCTACGCCAAGCAGAACAAGATGGCCTACGTCCGCATGAAGAACCGGGACGGCAAGTTCGTCAGCCCCGAAGCCAAGGCCTTCCAGGCCGCGGCCGCGAACGGCGACTGGTTGAAGGCCCCGGGCTACTACCTCGTCCTGACCGACCAGCCCGGCGCCGCCAGCTGGCCGATCACGGGCGCCAGCTTCATCCTGATGTACAAGAACCCGAAGGACCCGGCGGCGGCCCGCACGGCCCTCGACTTCTTCGCATGGGCCTACGCGAGCGGCGGCGATCTCGCGACCCAGCTCGACTACGTCCCGATTCCGCCGAACGTCGTGAAGCTGGTCGAGTCCACGTGGCAGACCAAGATCACCTCCGGAGGCCAGTCGGTGTGGTCGCCGAAGCCCTGAGCATCCAGGCGCTGCTGCGTCGCGAAAGGCGCGTCGAACGCGTCTTTCGCGGCCTCTCCACGTCGAGCGCGATCATCGTCCTCGCGCTCCTCGGCGGGGTGATCGTTGCACTCGCCTATGACGCCTGGCCCGCACTGCGCGAGTTCGGCTGGTCCTTCGTCACCGAGACGCGCTGGAATCCCGTCACCGAGAAGTTCGGTGCGCTCGCGCCCCTGTATGGCACGGTGGTGACGTCGATCATCGCCATGGCGCTCGCGGTGCCGGTAAGCTTTGGCATCGCGATCTTCCTCACCGAGACCTGCCCCACCTGGCTGCGTGGACCGATCGGAACCGGGATCGAGCTGCTGGCGTCCATCCCGAGCATCGTCTTCGGCGTCTGGGGCCTGTTCGTGCTCGCGCCAGTCCTGCAGCACACCGTCCAGCCCTGGCTCATCGAGCATGTCGGGACGCTCCCGGGCATCGGCTTCCTGTTCCAGGGACCGCCGTTCGGCATCGGGCTGCTGACGGCCGGACTCGTGCTCGCCATCATGGTGCTGCCGTTCATCACCTCCGTGATGCGCGAGGTGTTCTCGATCACGCCGGTTGCCCTCAAGGAGGCTGCCTACGGCCTCGGCGCCACGCAGTGGGAAGTGGTGCGCGGCGTGGTCATACCCTGGTCGCGACCGGGCATCATCGGCGGGCTCATGCTCGGCCTCGGTCGGGCGCTCGGCGAGACCATGGCCGTCACGTTCGTCATCGGCAACGCACACCGGATCACCGGCTCGCTGCTGGCCCCGGGGACGACGATTTCCGCCGCTATCGCCAACGAGTTCACCGAGGCCGTCGGTGACCTCTACACCTCGGCACTGATCGCGCTCGGACTGCTGCTGTTCGTGATCACGTTCATCGTCATCGCAGCGGCCCGGCTGCTGCTCATGCGGCTCGAGGCGCGCTCAGGGAGACGCGAATGAGGATGCAGCGTCGTCGCCGCATCGCCGGCGTGGTTGGCGCCACCGTGCAGCCGCGCCGCCGCATCATGAACGTCGTCGGATTCGCGTTGTCCGGCGTCGCGACGCTGATCGGCGTCGCCGTGCTGGCCGCGCTCCTGTGGACCCTGGTCTCGCGCGGCGTGCAGGGGCTGTCGCCCGCGTTGTTCCAGCTCAGCACGCCGGCACCGGGAAGCGAGGGCGGTCTCGCCAACGCCATCTTCGGCAGCCTGGTCATGACCCTGCTCGGCATCGCGATCGGAGGCCCGATCGGCCTGCTCGCGGGCACTTACCTGTCCGAGTACGGCCGCGGCACGGTGCTGGCATCCGTCATCCGCTTCATCAACGACGTGCTGTTGAGTGCACCGTCCATCGTCGTCGGCCTGTTCGTCTACACCATCGTCGTGATGAACGTCGGGCACTTCTCGGCGATTGCCGGCGCAATCTCCCTCGCGATCATCGCCCTGCCGGTGATGGTGCGGACCAGCGAGGACATGCTGCAGCTCGTGCCGAACTCGCTTCGCGAAGCGTCGGCGGCACTGGGCGCCAACCCGTGGCGCACGGTCTTCAGCACGGTCTATCCGGCGGCCCGGAACGGGCTGTTGACGGGGCTGCTGCTCGCTGTGGCCAGGATCAGCGGCGAGACGGCACCGCTGCTGTTCACGGCGCTCAACAACCAGTTCTGGAGCACGGATCTCACCAAGCCGATGGCGAACCTCCCGGTCGTCATCTTCCAGTTCGCGATGAGCCCATATGAGGACTGGCAGCAACTCGCCTGGGCCGGCGCCCTTCTGATCACGACCTTCGTGCTCGTTCTGAGCGTCGGCGCGCGCTTCCTCGCCTCGGCCGCCCGATCCAGGAAGTCGGGCTGATCCTTGTCCCCGCCGCCGGCCGCTGACCGGCGCCGGGCAGTCCCGTGTCACCCCGGGGTGGCGGAACTCGGACGCCGGGCTCCGGGTCACAGCGTATATTGCCGTCCTGGCAGGTCACGCTGCCTGGACGCGTCGCGTCAACCCACCCGGAGTCCGCCCATGAAGTGCAAGAACGTCGTCCTCGCCACCCTCCTGCTGCTGTCCGGCCTCCCCCTCTCCGGCGCGATTGCCGCGAACCCGGCCGAGGGCGCCGGCGAGATCCGGATCGACATTCCTGTGCAGCTCAAGAAGGCGGACGTCGTCTTCAACATGGATCACTCCGCCTTCCTCGGCGACACGCCGACCGGCCTGAAGCACATGCAGTTGATGGTGGACCGCTTCAAGCAGGCCGGCACGAACTGGCGCATGGCGGCGATCTTCCACGGCACGGCCGGCTACATGCTCCTGAACGACGACGCGTACAACGCGGCCCGCATGACGACCAATGGCAACCCGTACAAGGCGACGATCGCGCGCCTGATCGCCGACGGCGTCAGCGTCGAGGAGTGCGCCGTGACAATGAAGGGCAACAAGTGGACCAATGCCGACCTGCTGCCGGGCGTGAAGGTGAACTCGGGCGCGAATCTCCGGATCGTCGAGCTCGTGCAGCAGGGCTACGTGATGCTGCAGCCGTAAGTGACGGAGGAGCCGCGCCTCAGGCTTCCACCACCGTCGCGCCCGGCGTGCGCATCGCCTTTGCAAGCATGCCACCCGAGATGTTGCGGGCGTTGAATCCGTTCTGCTGCAGGATGCGCGTGGCATAGTACGCGCGCTGCGCGGACCGGCAGATGACCAGGATCTCCCGGTCGCGCGGCAGTTCGCCCAGGCGCCCGCGGAGTTGCGGCAAGGGAATGTTCACCGCGCCCGGAACGCTCTCCACCACCAGTTCCACGGGCTGGCGAACGTCGAGCAGGAACGCACCTTCGGTGTCGGTCCAGTGCGCGATCGGCATGTCGCCGCGCAGGACGTCGGCCGCGACCATGCCCGCGAAATTGACGGCGTCCTTCGCGCTGCCGAACTGCGGCGCGTAGCAGAGCTCGGATTCCTCGAGGTCGTAGACGGTCGCGCGCATCTGGATCGCAACGGCGAGCGCACTCACGCGCTTGTCGACCGCCGCAGCGTCCTCGCCGAGCGCCTGGGCGCCGAGCAGCCGCCCGTCGGACTTCCGGAAGAGGACCTTGAGGGCGATCATCTTCGCGCCCGGGTAATAGCCCGCGTGCGAATTCGGGAACAGGTAGATCTTCTCGAAGTCGTCGTCACCCAGGCGCCGCAGCGTCTTCTCGCTGGCCCCGGTCCAGGCCGCGGCGCAGCCGAACAGCCCGACGATCGACGTCCCCTGCGTGCCGCGATAGCGGGAGTCGCGTCCGGCGATGACGTCCGCCGCGATCCGTCCCTGGCGATTCGCAGGACCTGCAAGCGCCACCAGGCTCCACTCGCTGGTGACGGCGTCGCGGACCTCGACGGCGTCGCCGACCGCGAAGATGTCGGGGTCGCTCGTGCGCATGTGCTCGTCGACGCGGATGCCGCCCCGTTCGCCGATCGCGAGGCCGGCCGATCGCGCGAGCGTCGTGTCCGGCCGGACGCCGAGCGCAAGGATGACGACGTCGGCGGGATACACCTTCCCGGATCGTGTCTTCACACGCAGCGAGCCGGCATCGGCCTGCTCGAAGGCGGCCACGCCGTCGCCCAGGGCGAGGTGGATCCCGTGCATCTCGAGGCGACCCTCGGCGAGCCGCGCCATCTCGCGGTCCAGCGGCGCAAGGACCTGGTCGAGCATCTCCACGATCGTGACGTCGAATCCCGCGTGCGCGAGATTCTCGGCGGTCTCGAGGCCGATGAAGCCGCCGCCGACCACGACCGCGTGTCGCCGGGGCTTCACGAACTGGATACCTGAGTAATTCGACATGCCGGCCAGGAACGTGGTCCCGCGCTCGATCCACTCGCGGATCGCCCGCGCGTCCGGCACGGTACGCACGTGGAAGATGCCGGGCAGGTCGATGCCCGGCAGCAGTGGCCGAACGGACGCGGCTCCGGGCGACAGCACGAGCCTGTCGTACCTTTCCGTGCTGACCTCGCCGGTCTTGACGTTGCGCAGTTCGACGGTCTTCCGCTCCGGTGCAATGGCGACCGCCTCGCAGTTCGTACGCACATCGATCCGGAAGTTGTTGCGGAAGCCCTGCTCGCTCGCCACCAGCAGGCTCGACTCCTTCGCGATCACCCCGCTGATGTGGTACGGGAGCCCGCAGTTTGCGTACGAAACGTACGGACCGCGCTCCACCATGACGATTTCGGCAGTCTCGTCCAGCCGCCGGAGCCGCGCCGCGCACGACGCTCCACCCGCCACGCCACCCACGATGACCACCTTCATGATCGTCTCCCGTCCGGCCCGATCGACTTGCCACGCACCATGAAGCGAGCGGCAAGAGGCTGTCAATTCGCGATCGCCGCTGCCTTTGGGCCAGAGTGCGCTGGTATTCCTCTGCGCAGGCTTGCTGGTGCTTGGCCCCAACGACTTCGTCAAGACCCGCCTGGTGGAACGGGTGCGGCAACAGGCGGACGGACGGAAGTCCGTGGTACGTCATTGACGTAGGTACGTCGCTGGCGTACGGTAGGCGGCGTTCAGACCGCGAGCGCCGGAACGATGACGATCGACCGCGAGACCTTCGAGACCCTGCTCGAGACCGCCCGGGTCCTGCGGCGCAAGCGTCGCGAGCGGGTCGCCCGGCTGCTGGGCGTCCCGAAACCCGCCGCACGCCCGGCGGCCGCGGACGCCGTCGACGTTCGAGCGGTCCGGCAGGGGACGGGGCTCTCGCAGGCCAAGTTCGCCGAACTGCTCGACATCGAACTCTCCACGCTGCGCAACTGGGAACAGGGTCGCCGACAGCCGACCGGCCCGGCCCGCGCCCTGCTCCGTGCGATCCGCAACAACCCGCTGGACGTCATCAAGGCCCTGAGCGGCTGACGAGGAGCGATTGCCATGCCAGGTATTTCCCGCAAACACGTGTCCGACGTTCGCGGCGCGAGCAGGATGCTGCTCGACGCTTCGGCCGGCGTCGTCGACGTGGTCGAACGCATGCATCGCACGATCCAGCGCGGGCCCGGTCCGCTCGGTCAGCCGATCGTGGAGGCCACACAGGGCATCACGGGCTTCGTGTACCGCAGCATCCGGGGCAGCATGCGGCTCATCGGCCAGGGGCTCGATGCATCACTGGCTCCCGTGGAAGGACTGCTGCCCGAGGGCGAGACGACTCCCGGCCGCAATGCGCTCGTCTCCGTCTTGAACGGCGTGTACGGGGACTATCTCGTGCGCACCGCCAATCCGCTCGCGATCGAGATGGGTTTCTTCCATGACGGCACGTCCGTCGACGCGGTGAACCCGGGCGCCCATTTCGATTCCGACGGCCGAGCCGCGCCGACCGGGAAGCTGCTCGTGTTCGTGCATGGGCTGTGCATGAGCGTCGAGCAGTGGACGCACGAGGGCTACAGCCACGGCGCGGCCCTGGCCGAAGAGCAGCGTTGGACGCCGCTCTACCTGCGCTACAACAGCGGCCTGCACATCGCGGAGAATGGCAGGCGGTTTGCGGAACTCCTCGAGCAGCTCGCAGCGAGATGGCCGAGGCCCGTCGAAGAGATCGCGATCGTCGGGCACAGCATGGGCGGCCTGGTCGCGCGCAGCGCGTGCCTGGTGGGCGAGGAACGTAACCACGCGTGGCGCGGGCGACTCCGCAGGCTGGTATTCCTCGGCACCCCGCACCACGGCGCGCCGCTCGAGCGCGGTGGCCACGGTCTCGACTATCTACTGGAACTGAGCCCTTACTCCGCTCCCTTCACCCGGTTCGGCAAGGCACGCAGCGCCGGCATCCGGGACCTTCGGCATGGGACGATTACGCCCGGAAGTCACCGCGTCGTACTGCTGCCGAAGGGAGTCGACTGCTACGCGATCGCCGGCACCGTCGCGAGGCGCCGCAGCCTGCTCGCCGATCGCCTCGTCGGCGACGGTCTCGTTCCGCTCGACAGTGCCTTGGGTCGACACGCGGATCGCAGTCACTCGCTGCGGATTCCGAAAGCGCACCAGTGGATCGGGTACGAAATGGGACACCTCGAACTGCTCCACCGGCCCGAGGTCTGCGCGCAGCTGCGCTCGTGGCTCGCCCAGTCATCCCGATGAGTCCGATCAGTTACGACCCGATCGCGCCCCGCGGCAGGCTCGACACACTGCAGGAGTTGCGCCTGCCCGTCGACGCGTTGGGCTGGATGCCGTCATGGCTGGGCATGAAGTCACGCCGCACGACTCAACCGCAGTCCGTGATCCTGTTGCCCGGATTCGGCACCGGGCCCCGCGCGATGCGCATCCTGGAGATCGCCCTGCGTCGCCTGGGTCACCGCGTACGCGACTGGGGCCTTGGGCGGAACGACGGGGAGGCGAAACGGCTGCGCGCCGAACTCGAGCCGATCGTGCAATCGGCGGTCGATCACGCCGGCGGCCCGGTGGTCATGGTCGGCTGGAGCCTCGGCGGCTACATCGGTCGCGAGTACGCCCGCGAGCATCCCGCGCAGATCCGCAGGGTGATCACGCTCGGCAGCCCGGTGATCGGCGGCCCGCGTTACACGGCGACAGCCGAACGGTATCGCGCGCAGGGCCACGACCTCGACCAGATCGAGCGCGCGGTCCGGGACCGCTACGCCACGCCGCTCCGGGTCCCCGTCACCGCCATTTATTCGAAGCGCGACGGCATCGTTGCCTGGCGGGCCTGCGTCGACAAGTGGTCGCCGAACGTCCGCCACGTCGAGGTCGACGAGACGCACGTTGGGCTCGTCCTCTCCCCCCGCGTGCTTGCGATCATTGCCGAGGAACTGGACTCTGGCTGAGTCGCGGCAAGCCACTGTTTCCAGACCCCGGGTTCTGTGATAAATTGCCTAACGTTTCGATAGTTGTCGAATTATGAAAGAACAGTCGGTCCTCAAGGCACTGTCGGCCCTGTCCCAAGCCAACCGGCTCAGGGTCTTCCGGGCGCTGGTCGTCGCTGGTCAGCCCGGCGCGACCCCCGGCGCGATCGGCAAGCGGCTCAAGGTGTCCCCGGCGACCCTCTCGTTCCACCTCAAGGAGCTGGTCAACGCGGGCCTCGTCACCCAGGAGCGCAGCGGCCGCAACCTGATCTACCGCGCCGACTACTCCGCCATGAACGCCCTGCTGGCGTACATGACCGAGAACTGCTGCCAGGGCTCGACCTGCGAGGCACCTGCTTCACCCACCCGGCGCTGCTGAACGGACACGCATGACTACGAATATCCTGATCCTCTGCACGCACAATTCGGCCCGCAGCGTGCTGGCCGAGGCGATGCTCAATCACCACGCCTCGCGTCTCGGGGTCGACGTCCGTGCGTACAGCGCGGGCAGCGCGCCCAGCGGACGGATCAACTCGCTCGCCCTCGCGGTGCTCGCCGACGCCGGCATCTCGACAGAAGGCGCCCGCAGCAAGAGCTGGGACGAATTCGCGCGTCCCGACGCGCCCCGGATGCGCGTCGTCATCACCGTCTGTGACAGCGCCGCAAACGAGGTGTGCCCGATCTGGCCGGGCGGTCCGGTCAAGGTTCACTGGGGTTATCCGGATCCCTCCAACGCGCCGGGCGACGAGGCGGCACGGCGCCGTGCCTTCGACCTGACCCGCCAGGCGATCGGCTATCGGATGCTGCAGCTGCTTCGGCTGCCGCTCGCAGCGATGGACGACTCTGGGCTGCGATCCGCGCTGCTCGACATCTCCCGATCCTAGAGTCACGCCATGAGCACCGTCGCGAGCCGGCTCTCGTTCCTCGACCGCTACCTGACAGTCTGGATCTTCGCGGCCATGGCGCTCGGCGTCGCCATTGGCTGGCTCGTGCCGGGCGTGGAGTCCTTCGTCGATCGCTTCAGCGTCGGCACGACGAACATCCCGATCGCGCTCGGCCTGATCCTGATGATGTACCCGCCCTTCGCCAAGGTTCGCTACGAGGACCTGCCGGACGTCTTCCGCGACAGGAAGGTGCTCGCGCTCTCCCTCGCGCAGAACTGGGTCGTCGGGCCGGTGTTGATGTTCCTCCTCGCCATCACCTTCCTCGCGGACAAGCCGGAATACATGGCGGGCCTGATCCTGATCGGGCTCGCCCGCTGCATCGCCATGGTGATCGTGTGGAACGAGCTCGCCGACGGTTCGACGGAATACGCCGCCGCCCTCGTCGCCTTCAACTCGATCTTCCAGGTGCTGTTCTACAGCGTGTACGCATGGGTATTCGTGACCGTGCTGCCGCCGCTGTTCGGCCTGCACGGGTCGGTCGTCGACATCTCGATCGGCCAGATCGCGAAGAGCGTCTTCATCTACCTGGGCATCCCCTGCATCGCCGGCGTGCTCACCCGGGTCGTGATGCTGCGCTTCGTGAGCAAGGAGTGGTACCATGGCCGTTTCGTGCCGATGGTCAGCCCGATCACGCTCGTGGCGCTGCTCTTCACGATCGTCGTCATGTTCAGCCTCAAGGGCAAGCTGATCGTCACGATTCCGATGGACGTCGTGCGGATCGCGATCCCGCTCCTCATCTACTTCGTGGTGATGTTCCTCGTGTCGTTCGCGATGAGCCGGCGTGCCGGCGCGGGATACCCGGAATGCGCCACGCTCTCGTTCACCGCGGCGAGCAACAACTTCGAGCTCGCGATCGCCGTGGCGGTCGCGGTATACGGCATCAACTCCGGCGCGGCCTTCGCCGCCGTCATCGGGCCCCTGGTCGAGGTCCCCGTGATGATCGCGCTGGTCAACGTCTCGCTTCGATTCCAGCAGCGCTGGTTCGGCGGCCCCGGGGCCGCACGCACGCAAGCCGGGCCATGACCGGCCCAGGAGAAACCCATGAGCACCGACATCAAGCAGGTCGTGAAAGAGAGATACGGCGAGGCGGCGCGCAAGGTGATCGCCATCAAGGCGGAGTCATCGTGCTGTGGTCCGGCGCCTTCGTGCTGCGACCCCATCACCACGAATCTCTATGACTCCGCGCAGACGAAGGACCTGCCCGAGGCTGCCGTGCTGGCGTCGCTCGGTTGCGGCAACCCGACGGCGCTCGCCGAACTGAAGCCCGGCGAAATCGTGCTGGATCTCGGCTCCGGCGGCGGCATCGACGTGCTGCTCTCGGCGCGGCGGGTCGGGCCGACCGGCAAGGCCTACGGCCTCGACATGACCGACGACATGCTGGCGCTCGCGAACGAGAACAAGCGCAAGGCCGGCGCCACGAACGTCGAGTTCCTGAAGGGCGAGATCGAGCACATCCCGCTGCCCGACAACTCGGTGGACGTGATCATCTCGAACTGCGTGATCAACCTGTCGGCGGACAAGGACCAGGTGCTGCGTGAGGCGTTCCGCGTTCTGAAGCCGGGCGGCCGGTTCGCGGTCTCGGATGTCGTCACCCGCGGCGAAATCGAGCCGCAGATCCGCGCCAGCGTGCTCGCGTGGGTCGGCTGCGTGGCCGGCGCGCTCGACGAGCAGGTCTATCGTGACAAGCTCGCGCAGGCCGGTTTCACCGCGATCGAGGTCGAGCCGACGCGGGTCTACCGCGTGGAAGACGCGAAGGACCTCATCGCGTCGCTCGGCCTCGATGCGGCGGTGCTAGCGCCCCGGGTGGATGGCAAGTTCATGAGCGCCTTCCTGCGCGCACGGAAGCCCGCGTCCCCGGCGTGAGCGAGCCGGCCTACCTGCCGTTCCTGCAGCAGACGATGCGGTACTTCGACCGGCCGCACGAAGGCCCTGCCGTCGCGCCGGTCGCGTCGCCTGCTGCATGGAAGCGCCGCAGCCTCGAGGATGCGCCGTGGCGGAGCCGACTGACGCAGACCGAGGTGGACGAACTGCGTCGAGCTGTCGACGCGTGGCTCAATCGCAAGCTGCCACTATCGGCGATGACCAAGGCCGACTTCGTGCTGCCGACACTGGCCACGAGGATCGAGGCCTGGCGGGACGAGGTCGTCTTCGGGCGCGGCCTGCAGGTCGTCTCCGGAGTGCCAGTGGAATCCTGGACGCTGGACGAGGCTTCCGCGTTCTTCTGGGGACTCGGCCAGCACCTCGGCCGACCCGGAGCGCAGAACCGCAAGGGCGACCTGCTCGGACACGTGCGTGACACGGGCGCCGACCGGACGGACCGCTACGTGCGCCAGTACATGACGACGCAGAACATTCCGTTCCACTGCGACGCGGCGGACATGGTCGGGCTGCTGTGCCTGCGCAAGGCGAAATCCGGCGGATCGAGCCGCATCGCCTCGTCGGTGAGCGTGTACAACGAGGTACTGCGCCGGAAACCCGATCTCGCGGCTCGACTGTTCGAGCCCTTCATGCTGGACACGCGGGACGAAGCGGAGGCCAACGGGCTCAAGGCCCTGCCGATCCCGCCCTGCCGCTATGCGAACGGCGTGCTCCGGACCTTCTGGCACTCGGAATACTTCCGCACGTCACAGCGGCACGGCGGCATCCGGTTAACGGCTGCCGAGAACGAGGTGCTCGACCTGTACGACGAGATCTCCTGCTCACCCGAGTTCTTCGTCGACATGGACCTCGAACCTGGCGACGTGCAGCTACTCTCGAACCACACCGTCATCCACGCCCGCACCGACTACGAGGACTACCCGGAGGAGGACCGCAAGCGTCACCTGCTCCGGCTCTGGATCACTGTGTGAGATGCTCGATCGACCATTGACCGGGGCCGTTGGCCCCCCTCAACTCCCGGAGCCCAGGATCGTTTCGTTCCGGAGCGCCTGCAGACCAGAAGCAGGGCTCCCCGCTGCAACGGATCAGGTGGACGGCTCGGCGGGAAACGCGCCCCAGACATGATCGAAGCAGCATCGCTCCAGCGCTGCCGTCTGCAGGCCGGCGGCGAGACCCGCGGCCATGCGGCGCCTGGCCGCGTCCAGCTGTGCGGACCGCAGGAATATTTCCTCTTCGCGCACCAGGTCATCCTCGATACCGGTATCAGCCATGCTGACGGCCTGCTTGGCCAGCGCAATCGTCTCGGCCGGAAACGACGCGATGCGGTGGGCCAGGCTGGTCACGAAGTATGTGATCTCCTCTGCCGGCAGCGCGCGGTTCACATAGCCATATCGCTCCGCGACATCGGCACGGAAATCACCGCAGCCGAGGATGATCTCCAGAGCGCGTCCGCGGCCGACGAGTCGCGGCAGGCGTGTGGATCCGCCACCTCCCGGGATGATGCCGACGCCGACTTCCGGCTGGCCGAGCACGGCCTTGCCGAGCGCCGCGAATCGCATGTCGCAGGCCAGGACGAGCTCGCTGCCGCCGCCACGGCAAAAGCCTTCGATCTTGGCGATGGTGGCCTTGGGCATGGTCCGAAAGCGATCAACCATCTCGTGAAAGGCCCCCAGCTTTTCGGCGCGCGGCGGCGGCGTGGCCGGCAACTGCTGGATCATGTTGATGTCGGCATGGGCGATGAAGAACTCAGGATTCGCGCTCTGCAGCACGACGACCTTCACTGCGGGGTCGGCCTCGAGCTCGCGCCCGGCGCGGTCGAGGTCACCCATCAGCGTTGCATCGAGCAGGTTGATCGGACCGTTGTCGATGGTCACGAAAGCCACGCCGCGGTCGATCGCGATTCGCAGCGCCTGGTAGTCTCGCTTTGCCATAGGTGCCTATGCTCCAGCCTCAGGGTATGCCTGCCCCCGGCACGTCGACCGCGACCACGCGCAGGGTCGTGCTGGTGTATTGCTTCACGGGCCGGCACGATTGATCAGGGCAACGTGCAGGTCGGTGATCGCCCGGGTGATGTGGCCCTGGCCGGTCACGTCATCGAAGAAGATCACGTCGCCGGGAACCAGGCGCCGGGTCGTGCCGTCGCTGGCCACCACCTCGCCCTCGCCGGAGAGGACGATGCAGACATAGGGCCGCGGAGCACTGTGCCACGTAGCCCCGGTGCCTGCGGGTGCAGCGTACGTCACCAGGCTGCTCACCTTGATGGGATCCGTCATGCGCCCCACGGGATTCGGCGGCGGTCCGAGCGCGGCGTCGTGAGTGGGTATCTCACGGACGCCGATATGTGTCTCGCCCTGCTCGTCCGCATGCATGCGCGGGAACGTGATCATCGGCTGAGGATGTGAATCGCCACGGCCGCCTCTTCGAGGCCCTGCAGTCCGCCGCCGTTCTCCTGGATGGCGTGGCGTGCGCCCTCGACCTGTCGCGCGCCGGCCTCGCCGCGCAGCTGCGTGACGAGCTCGTAGAGCTGGCCGATTCCCGTGGCGCCGAGCGGATGACCCTTCGACTCGAGGCCGCCGGACGGATTGATCGGGATGCGTCCGCCGAGCGTGAACTCGCCGCGTTCTGCGGCCGGGCCGCCGCCCCCCAACGGCACGAGGCCGAGGTTCTCGGACTGGATGATCTCGCCCATGGCCGACGCGTCGTGCACTTCCGCCACGTCCATGTCCTGCGGCCCGAGGCCCGCCATCTCATAGGCTTGGAGTGCGGCGAGCCGGGCGACGTTCTTCTCCGGTTCGTCGAGGCGCCGGTGCGTGAAACTGCGGATCACGCTCGCCGACACCTTGATGCAGCGCTTTCGGTCTGCGCCGATACGCTTCAGGCCTTCTTCGGTGCACAGGATCGCCGCCGCCGCGCCGTCGGAGAGCGGCGCGCACATCGGCAGCGTGATCGGGTAGGTAATGGGCGGTGCCGCGAGCACCTCCTCGATCGTGAAGGGTTTGCGAAACTGCGACCAGGGGTTGTGCACCGAGTGCTGGTGATTCTTCGCGCACACCGCCGCGATCTGTCGCTGGGTGGTGCCGTACGTCTTCATGTGCCAGCGGCACAGTGCCGCGTAGATCGCCATGAACTTGCTGTACGGCTTGTCGGACTCCGAGCCGGGCGGCGGCACGATCCCTTCGCCCATCTTGAGCAGCGTGGCGGCATTCTCCTCGACCCGCGAGACGTCCCAGCCGGCCTCGAAGATCGAGAACGCCTTTGATTTGTCCGGGATGTTCATCTTCTCGGCGCCGAGCGCGAGCGCGACGTCGGTCGTGCCGGCCCGGAGGCTCTGCACTGCGAGATTGAAGGACGAACTGCCGGAGGCGCAGGCGTTCTCGACGTTGTAGACGGGAATGCCCTCGACGCCGATCTTGCTGAAGACGACCTGGCCCGGAATCGAGATTTGGCCCTGCAGCGGGCCGTTCGTGATGCCCGAGTAGTAGGCGACGCCGAGGTCGTCCCTGGCACAGCCGGCGTCCTTGAGCGCGCCCTGCAGCGCCTCGCCCGCGAGGTCGTGCAGGCTGCGTTCTGGATGGCGGCCGAAGACCGTCATGGCGATGCCGGCGACGTAAACAGTGGTCATGGATCGCTCCTCTTGCGTCAGCCGGCCGAGGCCGTGCTTGCGGGGGAGGATTCTTCGTCAGCGCCGCCGGCGCAGCTATCGAAATTCCGCAGAGTCGCGACCCCTACTCGCTCTTCAGCCGCTTCGACCCCTCGATGAGCGGGTGCCACCCCGACACGAGCGAGATCATGAACACATCCATCTGCAGGGAGTCGGGCGCCTGGTCGCTCGCCGTCGACTTGTAGCCGAACGTCAGGCCCAGGTTGTCGTTGATCTGGTAGCCAAGGGTCAGGACGAAGCCGTAGTTGTTCAGCTTCTCGCCTTCGACGCCGCCGACGGTGGCCTTGCCCCCGTCGTACCAAGCGGCGTCGAGCGAGCCCCACAGGTGCTCCGTGAAGTCGCGCGTCAGGTGCGCGTCGATCTGGAACATTGGGTCCGTTTCGAGGGTCTGGCCGACGTAGTCCGTGTTGTCGCCGAAGAGCCAGACGGCGGGCAGGAACTCCAGGGTCGTTCGCCGACCCGGGACCCACTCACCCAGCTGCCACACGATGGGAAAGCCGATGCGGCCGTACCAGCGGTTCTGCCCGACGTTCAACGCCTGGTGGTCGTCGTACTCCCCGATCGGGACGGCGAGGTCCGCGATCACGTCGAGCGAGAAACCCGGTTCGTATCGCAGTGCGTCGGGGAGGTTGATCTGCGCCTTCGGCCCGATCAGGTTGATGTCGAACTCGAGGGTCGGGTCGCCGAAGCCGCTGGCCGACTGCTTCGCGGTGAGGGCCGCCACCGTGACGTCTCCCGAGATCCGCCCCATGGGCAGCAGGACGGCCGCCATGGCCGAGCGCTCGAAGAGCGCGAACGTGCGCGCATACCCCGCCAGGGCGAGGGTGCCGTCGAAGCTCGCCCCGGGCAACACGCTGTGCGCCGGGTCGAACGGGTTCGTGTTGCCGCTCATCGATGTGACGATCAGCGGCACCGCGTTCGCGCCGGAAAGGGTCTTCCAGTAGAAGCGCGGCGGCACCTGCGACTGCGCTTGCAGCGGGCAGAGCAGGCAGAGGGCAAGTGACGTGAGGGCGAGCCAGCGCAAGGAGGCCACCGGATTCATCTGACTTCGCACTGTGTTCATGACACGACCGTCCTCGTTGTTTGCCTGGTTGACATGCTGGCCTTCGATGATCACGGCTTGGGCTCCGCCATCATGTCCTTCGGCGGCACGTACTGCTTCTTCAGGTTGACGGGCGGGTAGCCGGCCTGGACGGGCACCCGCTGCGGGAGTGACTTCTCCAGGGTCTCGTAGGGCGAGCGGTTGGGCAGGACCACGTTGTTCCGCCGGACGTAGTCGTCCCAGAGCACCACCATCTCTTTCACCTTGTCGGGTCGCTCCGCGGCCAGGTCCTTCAGCTCGCCGGGGTCCGCCGCGACGTCGAAGAGTTCCCAGTCGGCCTTGCCGAACGGCTTGGCCTCCCAGCGCAGCTTCCAGTTCCCCTGGCGGATGGCGCGATTGCCGAAGAGCTCCCAGGCGAGCACGTCCTGGTCGGTTCGTGGCGACTCGGCGCGGCCCTCCAGCACCGGGACCCAGGACTTGCCCAGCTCCGGAGGCAGTTCTTTCCCGTTGTAGGTCTTCGGATAGCTGGTCCCGGCCACTTCGAGCAGCGTCGGCATGATGTCGGCCACGTGCATCGTCGCCCGGTTGTCGATGCTCCCCTTGGGCCGCTTGACCACCGGCCCACTGACGATGAGCGCGTTGCGGATGCCGCCTTCCGCGAGCCATGCCTTGTACTGGCTGAAGGGCGTCATCGAGACCTGCGCCCACATGGGCCCGTAGGCGAGCCAGGAGCCCGGGTCGCCCCACGCGTTGGGATTGTTGTTCGACCAGTGCATCGCCGCCCAGAGAAAGTCGCGCGAACCGGGCGAGCCCGCGATCAGCTGGAACAGGTCGCCGCCTTCGGCGCCGTTGTCGCCGAAGACGATGAAGATCGTGTTGTCGTACTCGCCGATCTTCTTCAGGTGGTCGATCAGCCGGCCGACGTGGTAGTCGAGGTTCTCGACCAAGCCGGCGTAAATCTCCATCTTCTTGCCGAAGATCGCGCGTGCAGCCGGCGCCAGCAGGGTCGAGTCGGGCAGGAACCACATCCGCTCGGCGAGCTGGGTGCCCGCGGGCACGATGCCAAGTTCGATCTCCCTCTTAAGACGCTC
>JBBIVG010000010.1:0-24684 GCA_037439865.1 Nevskiaceae bacterium | reverse complement strand
ACGCAATAGCCCGGCAGCACCTGTGGGTCGCCCATGACGGCCCACCCGGACGGCAGCCGCGCGATGCACGTCGGGTCGGCGCCGGCGCGGCAGGCCGCGACCCTGCGATGAATTGCGGTGCTCATTTCCGGAACACGAAGTACACGGCACCCATGATGCAGAGTGCCGCCCAGAGGTAGTCGAGCTTGAGCGGCTGGCGCATGTAGAGCACGACGAACGGCACGAACACCGTGAGCGTGATCGCCTCCTGCAGGATCTTGAGCTGCGGCAGGGTCATCACCGTGTAACCGATTCGGTTGGCCGGCACCTGCAGCAGGTACTCGAACAGCGCGATGCCCCAGCTCACGAACGCGGCCACGTACCAGTGGCTGCCGCTCAGGTTCTTCAGGTGCGCGTACCAGGCGAAGGTCATGAATACGTTCGACATCGCGAGCAACAGGATCGTGACCGGAATCGCCTGCATCCCTCAGTCCTCCGCGAAAGCGTCCGGCAGCCACACGCCAAAGCCGCGCAGGCCGCGCCGGGTCTCGAGCGGACTCTGGTGGTGTATGGCATTCCAGCCGCAGGTGCGCGCGCCCACGACGTTGCGCTCGAGGTCGTCGATGAACACGGTGGCCGCCGGCTCGAGCCCGAGGCGTCGCTCGGCCTCGTGGTAGATCGCGGCGCTCGGCTTGGTCGCCCCGACGCGGAACGACGCGATGGCGCCGTGGCCGACCTGTTCGATGCCGAACCGCGTGTTCAGGTGGGCCCAGTGCAGGTCGCCGACGTTCGAGAGCAGGTACACGCGGTAGCGGTCCATCAGCCCCGTCGCGAGGTCGAACATCTCGCCCCAGCGCTCGAACATGTCGAGCCAGAGCCGCTCCAGCTCGCGCGGGTCGAGGGGACGCGGCGCGGAGGCGACGATCCGACCCATGAGTTCCTGCGCCGACAGCTCCCCGCGCTCGTGCGCGTCGAGGTCGATCGTCGCGAGCCACGCCGGCAGGTCGCTCAAGTCCACGCCGGCCTCGCTGAGATACTGGATGAACGGCCGGTAGCGCAGGCGGACGAGCACGCCGCCGACGTCGAACACTACGTTGCGGATCATGTGTGTGGTTGCCATCCCAGGAGCAGCAACAGGGCGAGGAAGCCGGCGACGTACCCGACCGCGACGTGCCAGCCGGCCCGCAGCCAGTCGGCCACCGAGCGGCCCTCGGGAAACATGTTCGTGATGGCCACGCCTGCCGACGAGCCGAACCAGATCATCGAGCCGCCGAACCCGACGGCGTACGCGAGCATGCCCCAGTCGTAGCCACCCTGCTCGAGCGCGAGCTTCGTGAGCGGGATGTTGTCGAAGACAGCGGACACGAACCCGAGTCCGAATGCCGTGTGCCAGGAGGCCGGGGGGAGCGCCTCGACCGGCATCAGCGAGGCGGCAAACACCAGGCACAGCAGGAAGACCGTGCCGCGCAGGGCTCCCGGCAGCACCTTCCAGTCCGGCGCGCGCCACGGCGATGCGCCCAGCAGGGCGACCCACACCGCGAGCCCGATGAACGGGAACCGCTGGCCGAGGCCCGGCCAGCCAATGTTCACGACGACGTTCGTCACGATGGCCGCGACCAGGATCAGGCCGACGACGCCGACGCGGACCCAGTCCACGTGCTCGCGCGCGTCGGCATCCCGCACGATCGGCGAGTAGCGCTGCTGCTGGATGGCCGCGGGCACGCCGAAGACGAGCAGCGCCGTGCCTGCCGCCACGTAGGCATGAAGCACGTCGCGCGGGCTCACGCCGTCGATCCACATCATCGTCGTCGTCGTGTCGCCGACGACGCTGCCGGAGCCGCCCGCGTTCGAGGCGGCCACCAGTGCGGCGATGTACCCGATGTGCACCTTGTGCCGGTACACGGACGAAGCCACGGCCCCGCCGATCAGCGCCGCCGCGATGTTGTCGAGGAAGCTCGACAGCACGAACACCAGCACGAGCAGCACGAACCCGCCGCGCCAGTCGTCAGCCAGCAGCTCCGGCAGCCGATCGGGGACGCGGCTCTCCTCGAAATGGCGCGACAGCAGTGCAAATCCCATGAGCAGGCAGAAGAGGTTCGCGAGAACCACCCACTCGCGCTGGAAGTGCTGCAGCAGGCCCCCGATGCCGGGGACACCGTGGAAGCCCGTCACTGCGAGCTTGTAGGCGATGACGGCCGCGAGGCCCGCGGCCGCGACCTCGAGCGTCCGGCTGTGGAAGAGCGCCACGCCCGCGAGCGTGACACCGAACAGGATGAACTCGAGCGGGACGCCCACGTGGTTCAGGCGCCTGCCCGCGGCACCCGCTCGAGTTCCAGCGGTTCGCCCGGCACGCGCCTCAGGCGCAGTACGAAGTCGAAGCGATCGACCTCGGTGCAGTAATCGAAGTCCGGGAGCGGCGCCCAGTCGCAGGCCGGCTCGAAGAACTTGCGCGCCGCCGGAGCGCTGCGCAGGCGTTCGCGGACGGACTCGGCGACCGGCGCCGGCCCGCCCCGCAGCATCACCTGCAGGGACTCCGCATACAGGTCGTCCTCGGCACAGCGTTCGCGGGCCTCGTGGCCCATGCGGACGAGCGATACGCGCGCCGGCGATTGGGCGAGGATGTGACGACAGACCGCGGAGATGTTCACGAACGCGCCCGTCAGCACTTCGTCGGCGGCCGCCGCGTTGACGAGCCCCTGCGTCCCGGCGTGGGTCGTGTGCACCAGCACCCTGCCGCGCAGGTCGAGCGCACGGATCTCCGTCGGGGAATTACCCGCGTCGAATCCGGGCAGTTTCCGTGCGTGACGCTCGCCCGCCAGCACGGACCCGGGGAATCGGCGTCCGAGTTCGAATGCCTCGGCGATCTCGCCGACCGGGAAGACCCGCGACGCGCCCACGTCGAACGCGTGCGGCGCGACCGAGAAGGCCCGGAACACGTCGATGACGACGGCGATCCCGCGCGCTTCGCGCGCTCCGGCCACGTGGTCGAATACGTCAATCTGCATTCCGTCGCCTCGCACGCTGGTTCACCGCGACGATCCTCGCGCGGGGAATGTAGTTGAAATCCGTGGCCGATGCGGCCGTGTAGGCCCCCATCATGCGCCCGACCACGAGGTCGCCGATCTCGAGTTCGGGCAGCGGGATGTCCTCGCGGATGACATCGATGCTGTCGCAGGTCGGGCCGGCCAGCACGCACGGGTGGCGCGCGCCCTTGCGATCGAGTGCGTCGACGGGATAGAGCGCGTGATCGTACAGCTGGCCGCCGAAGGAGCCATACAGGCCGTCGTCGAGGTAATACCACCAGCGCCCCTCGCGCTGCGCGCGACCGGTCACCGCCGCCACGCAGGTCCCGGCCGGTCCGGCGATGAAGCGACCGGGCTCCGCGATCACGCGCACGCCAGCGGGCAGGCCGCGCAACTCGCGGCGGATCGGGGCGCAGAACTGCCGGATCGGTTGCACCTTGTCGCCGTACGGGATCGGGAACCCGCCGCCGATGTCGAGCGTATCGAGGTCGTGCCCGTCCGCCCGCGCCTGCACGATGAGTTCGCGGCACGCGTCGATCGCCTCGACGTACCGGGTCGGGTCCGCGACCTGCGACCCGACGTGGAACGACAGGCCGCGCACCCGGAGGCCGAGGCCGCGCGCGATCTCGAGCATGGGCCGGACCGCAGCGGGTTCGCAGCCGAACTTGCGCGACAGGTCCACGACCGCCGCAGGGTTGCGGAACGAGACCCTCAGCAGCAGCTGCGCGCGCCGCCGGTGCGCCTCGAACTTGCGCAGCTCGTCCGGGTTGTCGGCGACGAAGCAGCGGATGCCGAAGCGCAATGCGGCGGCGATGTCCGCGTTGCGCTTGATCGGGTGCGTGTGGATGCAGCGCGTCGGCGCGACCCCCTGGGACCGGACGAGGTCGATCTCCCCGGTCGTCGCCACGTCGAATCCCGCGCCGAGGTCGCGCAGCGTCGCGACGACCGGAGCAGATGGCAGCGGCTTCAGCGCGTAATAGAGGTCTACGCCCGGCAAGGCGGCCGACAGCGCGCGGTACTGCTCGCGGATGGATCCGCAATCGACGACGAGCAGCGGCGTGCCGAGGCGGCGCGCCAGCCTGCGCAGGACGGCCGGCCCCGCCTTCGCCCGGGGCCGGGTGCCCCGACGGAGACTCGTCACTGCCCGAGGTCCTCGCCGAAATCGGCACGCAGCGCCGCGATGTCGGGATCCACCGCGACCACGTTCTCCGCCGACGCCGCGCGGTGCAGCCGGTCGCGGACGGCGTCCCATGCCTCGCCGGCTGGGACCTCTTCCACCAGGATCTCCCGCGCGCCCGACTTGTCGAGCGCGCGGAGGTTCACGTAGAGATCGCGCGCGTAGAGGTCCGCGCGACGGCCGGCGTTGATCCAGGTCATGAACTTGTTCGCGACCCGCGGCGGCCGCATCGCGAGCACGGCGACCCGCTCGTGTTCGGACGTGAGTTGCGTGACGACTTCCTCGAGCGTCCGGCTGTTCACGATGCTGAGCGGGGTCGACGGCGCGTAATGCTTGACGTCCGAGCCCGGCACGCGCGGCGCATCCGCCTCCGAGCGTCCCTGGACCTCGGGGACGACCGTCCGCAGCTGCGTCAAGGTGATGAAGCCGGGCCGCAGCACCCGCGGCACGGTGTCGACACACGAGACGATCGTGGACTCGAGGCCGATCTTGCAGTCGCCGCCATCCAGGACGACACGGACGGCGTCGCCGAATTCCTCGCGCACGTGCTCGGCCCGCGTCGGGCTCACGTGCCCGTACCGGTTCGCGGACGGCGCGGCGATCCCGCTGCCGAAAGCGCGCAGCAGCCGCTGCGCGACGGGGTGGCCGGGCACGCGCACGGCGACCGTGTCCTGCCCGCCCGTGATGGCGAGGTCCACGGCCGGCGCGCGGCGCAGCACGAGCGTCAGGGGGCCCGGCCAGAAGCGCTCCGCGAGCGCCCTGGCCGCCGGCGGCACGCTGAGCGCCCAGCGTTCGAGCACGCGCGGGTGATCGATGTGGACGATCAGCGGGTGAGTGGCCGGCCGTCCCTTGAGTTCGAAGATCTTGCGGACGGCGTCCGGATTCTGCCCGTCGGCCCCGAGGCCGTACACCGTCTCGGTTGGAAACGCGATGACCTCCCCTTCGCGCAGCGCCTCGACAGCGCGGTCGATCTCATCCTGGGGCAGGCGTACCGTGACCATCGGCAGATGATAGCCGCAAAGAAACAGGGCCGCTCGCGCGGCCCTGTTCCCTCATCGCCGGAGTACCGTCAGAGCCTGAAGTCGTACCGGAACTCGATGCCGAACGTGCGGCCCGGACGCAGCGCGCCGAAGAATGCGCGCGGTGTGCCCGTGTCGGCGCCGCCTGCCTTGCCCGGCGCCGCGGTGACGGGATACCCGGCCGGCGAGGTGGCCGGCGGACCGCAGGGCACGAGCGATGCGCTCGGGTTGGTGGCGCAGTTCGCGTTGCCGGCGCTGCCGGTCGACAGGTCGAACCAGCGCGTTGCCATCGGGATCGTGTCGCTGTCGGTCAGGTTGCGGCCGAACGCCACGACCTGCCAGCCGTCGTCGCTGCGGACGCCGAAGCGCAGGTTCACGAGCGTGGTGGCGCCCGTTTCGGCCAGGTTGTGCACCTGGACGTACTTGCTGCCCTCGTAGCTCACGCTGAAGTTGCTGATCAGCGACAGGCCCGCATGATCGCCGAGCGGCGCGTCGTAGTTCAGCGCCATGTTGGCCATCGTCTCCGGCACGAGCGGGTACTGGTTACCCTTGATGTTGCACTCGGGAACCGTGCCAAGGCTCGGGCTGTAGATGATGCCGCCCGTGTTCAGCGAGTACTCGAAGTCGTCGCAGCCCTTCGTGATCTCCGTGTGCGTATAGGTGTAGCTCGCCGATAGCGTGAGGGCCTCCGTGATCGCCGCCTGCATGTCCGCCTCGAGGCCGTACGTCTCGCCACCGCCCTGGTTGGTGGCGATCGAGGTCACCGCACCCTGCCCGGTCGGCGACGGCACCGACTGCGTGAACTGCACGTCGGACGCGTCGATGTAATAGAGCGCCGTGTTCAACCGGAACCGGTTCTCCCAGGCCGTCCACTTGTTGCCGATTTCCCAGTTGTCCGACGTCTCCTGCTTGTAGGTCGGCAGGCCGATCGTCTGGCCCGCGATGCCGTTCAGGCCGCCCGGCTTGGCGCCCTGCGCGTACACCACGTACACCATGTTGTTCTCGTTGATCTGCCAGTCGAGCGTGATGCGCGGGGTCGTCGAGTTGAAGTCCGCCTTCTCGTGGTAGTTCACCGTGCCGAGCGGCTTGTTGTAGAAGCCGGTCATCCCCGGCCTCATCGCCACACCCCAGTTCGTGCAGCTGTTGGTGAACGGGTTGTAGTCGCCCGTCGTGGCGGCCGTCGAGCAGTACTCCCAGCGCTCCTTCGTTTCCTGCTGGTAGCGGACCTCCGCGTTCAGCGTCACGCCCTGGACGATGTCCCAGGACACCATGCCGAACACCGAATTGTCGTTGACGGTCTCGGTGTAATCCTTGTCGCCGCTGCTCGGGTCGTAGAAGGTCAGGTCCTTGCCGCGGTCCGTGTAGTCGTACCAGTAGTAGCCGACCATGGCGCGCAGGAACTTGTCCTGCGGGGTCGAGACGCGGACTTCCTGGGACGTGCTGCGGATGATGTCGCGGTTCGTGTTCGCGAACAGCGGCTCCTTGTTCTGCGAGATCTGGAAGCCGCCGCCGAGCGGGTTGTAGCTCGGTATCGCCGTGTACACCGCGGAGTGATCGCTGTCGGTCCCGAACCTGTTGTCATACGAGCGGTAACCCGTCAACGACGTCAGCGTCCAGCCCGAGCCCACGATATTCCAGTCGCCGCGCAGCGTGCCGAAGTACTCGCTGGTGTCCACGCCGTCGAATGCCGTACCGTCGGGCACGCCATTCGGGTTCGCCGCGGACGGGGGGAGCGCGTCGGTGTTGAGCGCGACGATGCCCGGCGCGATGACGCCACAGTAATACTGGTTGACGTCCGCTCCGCGCGTCGCCGCACCCGGCGGGTCGCGGTAGTACGTGGAGCGGTAGCCCGGCTTGCAGTTGTTCGCGTTGGCCGACGTGAGGAACAACGCGAGCGGGCCGTCGTCGTCCTGCCGGTAGATCAGGTTCGACCCGAATTTCAGGTCCTCGATCGGCTTCCAGGTCAGGTACATGCCAGCCGACTGCGTGCTCTCGGCGCCGACGAGGTGGTTCGTCAGGGTGTTCTTGTACTGCCCGTCGTAGCTGTAGCTGCGCGCGTAGAAGCGCGCGCCGAACTTGTCGTCCCAGAAGCTGCTGCCGACCGAGAACGCATAGTCCTGCTCGCCGTACTGGGCGAGCGACGCCTTGACGTAAGCCTCGACGTCTTCGGTGGGCGGCGCGACGATGAAGTTGATTGCGCCCGAATAGGTGTTGCGGCCGTAGAGCGCGCTCTGCGGGCCCTTGATGACCTCGACCCGTTCCATCGAGTTCATGTCGAGGCCCTGGATGTCGCCGGGCCAGTACACGCCGTCGACGAAGTACGCGACGCCCGACTCCACGCCGAACTGCACGCCGGCGAGCACGTTTGACTGGCCGCGGATCACCGGGCGGTCCGTCGTGCGTCCGAACGCCTTGGAGAAGGACAGGCCCGAGGTCATGTTGGCGAGGTCGTTGATGTTGCGGATGCCCAGTTCCTGGATCGCCTGGCTGGTGACCGCGGAGACTGCGACCGGCGCATCCTGCAGGGACTCCTGCGTCTTGCGCGCCGTCACGACAATTTCTTCGAGCGCCTGGGCCGACGCCGATGTGGAAAACTGGCCGAGCGCTGCCGCAACCGCGAGGCTAACGAGCGCGGATCGTGAATAAACGGACATTCCTGCTGACCTCACCTTTTGTAGTAACTGTCGCGCGCCGTGGTGCGAGCCGGCTGCAGTCGTGTCTGTCCGACAGCCGCATCGCCTCGATCGGCGCCCCCAATCCAGCTGTACGCCGCCCGATACTACCCAAGCTGTCGCAATCAGCCAACGCCATTGCGGAAAGCCGAAATAGCTGCGGCGCAGCCGATTGCTGCGGTGCAAGATGGTCCATGCGAGGTTGCTGTGGCCAGTTCGCCACAGGCGGCGAGGTCAGTCGACGGCAGTGCGGTCCCAGCCCTGCGGGCTGCGACGCAGCTCGTATGCCGGCCAGTAGTGCAGGTCGAGCTTGAGAGTCATCACGTCGACCGTACCGTTCCAGGTGACCGTCTTCAGCCGCACGGCTGACCGGTCCGGACGGCCGCGGACCGCTGCGATGAAGGAGTCGAGGTCGGGCGTCGGCCGGCCGTCCACCTCGACGATGCGCCGGCCCGCGTAGAGCTTGTAACGCGTCGATGGCGAACCGTAGGAGAAATAGGCGACGAACACGCCTTCCGGCGGAATGCCGCGCTGGATCGCCATCGCGCGATGCGGTGCATGCAGCACCGCGCCGGCCCAGACGAACAGGCGATCGATGTCGCTGCCGGTGAGGGCCGCCGTGGCCACATCGAACCGGGTCTCGGCACCGTCCCGGAAGACGGTCAATGCGACGCTCGACGACTGCGTGGCGAGTTCCACCTCGCGGAAGCGGCTGACGGGCCGGCCGTTCACGGCCAGCAGGAGGTCGCCTTCGCGCAGCGTCGCGGCCGCCGGCGAGCCCGCCGCCACGCGCGACACGCTGAGGACTTGCCGATGCGCGCCGCTCTCGGCCTCGAGCCGCTGCACCCACGCGTCGGGCAGGCCGAGCTTGCGGGCCTCGGCGATCGACACCGACTCGAATTCCGCCTCGAGCGAGTAGAGCGGACGGCCGTCGCGCACGGCCTCGACCGCTTCCTGCACCAGATCGACCGGCACGCCCCGACTCACCTGGGACAACTCGCGGCCCCCTTCGATGGCGAAGCTCGACCAGAGCGCTCGGACCCTGCCGTCGGAGCCCACGACCACGCCGTCGAAATCCGCCGGCCCGTTCACGAGCGTCGCGACCTCGAGATTGGCCTCCCGGAACTGCAGGGTGCGCGACAGCGGAAAGCTGACGTCGTCCACCGAGGCGACCGTCGTCGCGATCGAGCGCACTCGCGAATCGCCGCTCAGGCCGACGACCGTCACCGGCTCGCCCGGCTCGAGCTCGCGCGGATCGAACCCCGCCGTGCGGATCGGCGTGCCGTCGAGCAGCTTCGGGTCGAACGACACGATGGCGAGATTGTGCAGCGGATGGACATACTCGACGCGACCTGGCACCTCGATCGACCCTGCGAACGTGAGCCGGACGTCGCCCACGGCGACCGGTACCGTGTTGCGGTCGATCGCCACGAGCCCGCGGCCCGCGTCCACGATCAGGCCCGTGCCGTGGTAGTTGCGCTCGGTGACGCCGGCCACCGAGAACGGCATCTCGAAATTGACCATCACGAGCGAAGGCGCGAGCCGATCGGTCAGGGCATTGCCGGTCGGCGGGAAAGAGGTGCGGGCCACCGCCGGCTCGCTGGCGGGAGGTGCCGCCGGGAGGTCGTGGCAGGGCCAGTAACCCGAGGCGTCGTCCCGCCGGCACTCGCGCGCCGGGAACCAGCGCCGGTCCATGCGGATCACGCGCGTCTGGCTGCCGGTCGGGTCGTCGAGCGTCGTGTAACGCAACCCGACACGCGCGCCGTCGGGCAGCGCCGACACGACCTGCGCGAAATCGCCGAGGGTCCTCACCGCCCGCCCGTCCACGCTCGAGATCACCGCGCCACGGGGCACGCCGGCCGCACCGAAGACGTAACCGGGATTGGCGACGAACACGCCCTGCACCGGCGCATTCATGTGCCGCGCCATCTGGTAGGAGAGGTCGTGGACCACGGCGTCGCCGAACTCCAGGTACGAGGCCGGAGTGATGGAGTTGAGGTCCTGGACGACGAGCTGCTTCGTGAGCACCTCGCCGCCCCGCTCGACCTCGACTTCGATCGTCCGGCCTACCGACGAGTCGAGGATCTCCTCGAGCGGGTCGAAGGTCGCGATCAACCGGCCGTTGACGCGCACGAGGATGTCGCCGGGCTGCAGCTGGCCCTCGGCCGTCGAGCCTGGCTGCACCTGGTTCACGACCAGCATGCCCGTGAGTCCGGGGGCGGCCTTGCGCGCCTGGGCCTCCGTTTTGCGGCGCAGCCCGAGCCGTTCGAGTTCGTCGTACGGTGTGTATGAGAAGACGGTCTGCAGAGTGCCGCGCGTGACGGGCTGGCCGGCCTGGATCAGTTCGAGTGCGCGCTCGACGCGGCCCAGCGGCAGGAAGAAGCTCGCGGCAGCGCCGGTGCTGCCGCCCGCATTGAGGGCCACCGCGTGGCCGAGGATGTCGATCACCGGCGAGCCCGACGACCCGCCCGACGTACCGGACGCCGCCTGGATGTAGAAGGTGTTGAAGTCGTTGTACTTGCCGACGCCGTACTCGGGCGCCTCCCGGTCGAGCCGCGCGATCGTCCCGGCAAGGATCGAGAGCTGCTCGCCCGCGTCGTTGCCGACGACCCGGATCTCGACGCCGACGCGCGCCCCGGCCGGGTCGAGCGGCAGCGCCGCCGGCTTGACGTAGCGGAGCTTCGACGGGTCGTAGCGGTAGATGCCGAAGTCGTGCACTGGGTCCCGATAGACCGGGTGCAGTTCCACTTCCTCGCGGTTCTGGAACACGGCCGTGGCGATCACCGGGCCGGGCGTGACGACGTGCCGGTTGGTCAGGATGAGACCGCGCTCCGCGTCGACGACGAAGCCGGTCGCCTGGCTCGACTGGTTCCACTCGGTGTCGAACGCGCGGGCCTGGTCGATCTCGATGGTGACGACCGACGGCGCGATGCGCGACAGCGTCTTGTCCCACGCAGGCGTCTCGGCCGCCTGGGCCCGCGGGTGGAACGCGGTGAAGACCAGCGCCGCGCAGGCCGTCGCGCGCAATCCGGCCGCGGTCACAGCGATCGACCGAAGGCCGCGCGGAAGCGGTCGTGGAACTCGTCCATCGAGAATGAGTGCAACTGGGTTCCCGCGTGGGCGATCTTGATCGAGCCCATGAGCGAGGCCACGCGGCCCGTCGTCTCCCAGTCGAGGCCGTTCATCAGGCCGAAGATGAGCCCGGCACGGTATGCGTCGCCGCAGCCCGTCGGGTCGGTCACATGCTCGGGCGCGGCCGCCGGAATGTGGTGCTCGCGTCCACCGGCGTGGATCAAGCTGCCTTCGGCGCCGCGGGTCACGATGAGCGCGCGCACGCGACTGGCGATCTCCCGGTGCGAGAGTCCGGTGCGCTCGCAGAGCAGCTGGCCCTCGTAGTCGTTCACCGCGATCCAGGCGGACTTCGCGATGAAGTCGAGCAGCTCGCTGCCGTCGAACATGGGCAGCCCCTGCCCCGGGTCGAAGAGCATCGGGATGCCCGCGTCGGCGAACTGGGCGGCGTGCCGGATCATCCCGTCGCGGCCGTCCGGCGCGACGAGGCCGAGCGTGCAGCCCGGCACCTGCGCGACGTCGTTCAGGTGCGAGTGACTCATCGCCCCGGGGTGGAAGGCCGTGATCTGGTTGTCGTCGAGGTCCGTGGTGATGAACGCCTGCGCGGTGTACTCGCCGTCCACGACACGGAGCTGCGACACGTCGACCGAGCGCTCCCGGAGCCAGCGCTCGTAGGTCCCGAAGTCGTGCCCGACCGTGGCCATCGGGACACCCGAGCCACCGAGCAGGCGCAGGTTGTAGGCGATGTTGCCCGCGCAGCCGCCGAAGTTGCGCCGCATGCTCGGCACGAGGAACGAGACGTTCAGCAGGTGGATCCGGTCCGGGAGGATGTGGTCCCGGAAACGGCCGGGGAACACCATCACGGTGTCGAAAGCCATCGAGCCGCAGATGAGCGCGGTCACGCGGCCTTCCACGCGAGGTCGAGCTGCTTCGCGGCCCGCACGTCATCGAGCCGGCGCACCGGCAGCGTGTACGGAGCGCCCTTGAGCTTCGCCGGATCGGCTTTCGCCTCCTCCCGGATGGCGATCATCGCGTCCACGAACGCGTCCAGGTCCTGCTTCGCCTCGGTTTCCGTCGGCTCGATCAGCAGGCACTCCGGCACGAGCAGCGGGAAGTAGGTCGTCGGCGCGTGGAAGCCGTAGTCGAGCAGGCGCTTGGCGAAATCCATCGCCGTCGTGCCGTAATCGCGGGCCTCGCGACGCAGCGTGACGATGAACTCGTGGCCTGCGCGCCTCTCCGGGTAGGCGAGCTCGAAACCCGCCGACGCCAGCCGCGCCATGAGGTAATTGGCGTTGAGGGTCGCGAACTCGGACACGCGGCGCATGCCCTCGCGGCCGAGCATGCGCATGTAGACGTACGCGCGCAGCAGCACGCCGGTGTTGCCCATGAAAGCGGACAGTCGACCGATCGTCTGCGGCAGGTCGTGCTCGTCGAGCCAGCGATAGCGGTCGCCGTCGCGCCCGACCAGCGGGACTGGCAGGAACGGCAGCAGGCGCTCGCTCACGCCCACCGCGCCCGAGCCCGGACCGCCGCCGCCATGCGGCGTCGAGAACGTCTTGTGCAGGTTCATGTGGATGACGTCGAACCCCATGTCGCCCGGCCGCACCTTGCCGAGGATCGCGTTGAGGTTCGCCCCGTCGTAGTAGAGCAGCCCGCCGGCATCGTGCACGATGCCCGCGACCTCGACGATGCGGCGCTCGAACACGCCGAGGGTCGAGGGATTGGTGAGCATGATGCCCGCGGTCTGGGGGCCGACCGCCGCGCGGAGCGCTTCGACGTCGATGTCGCCGTTCGGCAGCGACGGGATTTCCCTGACCGTGCAGCCGCACATCGTCGCGGTCGCGGGGTTGGTGCCGTGCGCCGCGTCCGGGACGATGATCTCGGTGCGTGCGAGGTCGTTCCTCGCCTTGTGATAGGCGCGGATCATCGCCACGCCCGCGAACTCGCCCTGCGCGCCCGCCATCGGCGTGAGCGACACGCCGCGCATGCCGGTGACTTCCTGCAGCATCTCCTGCAGCTCGTGCAGGCACTGCAGGATGCCCTGCCCCGTCGCGTCGGGCGCGAGCGGGTGCCGGTCGAGGAACTCGGGCAGCATCGCGTACTGGTTACACGCGCGCGGGTTGTACTTCATCGTGCAGGAGCCGAGCGGGTAGAAGTGCGTGTCGATCGAGAAGTTGAGCTGCGACAGGCGCGTGAAGTGGCGCACCGCCTGCAGCTCCGACACCTCGGGCAGCATGGGCGCCTTGGCGCGCCGCAGGGACTCGGGCAGGGCCGCCGTGGTGCGCTCGAGGGGGTATTGTGCGTCGGCACTGCGGCCGGGTACGGAATGCTCGAAGATCAGCTTTTCGCGCATGGGATCCTCCCTCGCCTCAGGCCGCGGCCGCGCTCTGCATGACTTCGCCGAGCGCGCGCGCGTACGCGTCGACGTCCTCGCGGGTCCGGGTCTCGGTGGCGCAGACGAGCAGCCCGTGCCCGAGCGACGGGAAGTCCGCGGTCACGTCGACCCCGCCGACGATGCCGCGCGCCGCGAGCTCCTCGAGCACGCCGCGCACCGGCCGGTCGAGCAGGAGCAGCGCCTCGTGGAAGCGCGGCCGGTCGAACGCGAGGCGCACGCCGGGCACGCGCGTCAGCGCGTCGACGAGCTCGGAGCTCCGCTCCATGCACGTCGCAGCCACCTGTGCGAGCCCGTTCGGCCCGAGCAGCGACATGTAGATGGTCGCCGCGGTGACCAGCAGGCCCTGGTTGGTGCAGATGTTCGACGTCGCCTTGCTGCGGCGGATGTGCTGCTCGCGGGCCTGCAGCGTGAGCGTGAAGCCGGGCTTGCCGTCGAGATCGACCGTGCGTCCGACGATCCGGCCCGGCATCTGCCGCACGTGCTCCATGCGCGTCGTCATGAACCCGAAGTACGGCCCGCCCGAGGACAGCGGGACGCCGAGCGGCTGGCCCTCGCCGCAGACGATGTCCACGCCCTTCTTGCCCCACTCGCCCGGCGGCTTCAGGAGCGAGAGGGAGACCGGGTTGACCACCGCGATCACGAGCATGCCGAGCTCGTGCGCGAGATCGGTGAGCGCGTCCACGTCCTCGAGCGTGCCGAAGAAATTCGGCTGCTGGATCACGAGCGCGGTGACGTCCTGGCCACGGTACTTCTCGAGGGTCGCGGCGAGCGTGTGCCCGCCGCGCGCGTCGTACGGCAGCAGCTCGAACGCGAGGTTCTGGTTGCCCGCCACGGCCTGCACCGTGTCGCGGTAGCGCGGATTGAGCGCGGCCGGCAGCAGTACGCGCGCCGACTTCGACCGGCGGTGGGCGCGCACGGCCATCAGGCACGCCTCGGCAAGCGCCGTGGCGCCGTCGTAGAGCGAGGCGTTCGACACGTCCATGCCCGTCAGGCTCGTCATCATCGACTGGTATTCGTACAGCAGCTGCAGCGTGCCCTGGCTCGCCTCCGCCTGGTACGGCGTGTAGGCGCTGTAGAACTCGCCGCGCGTGACGATGGCCCACACCGCCGCCGGGACGTGGTGTTCGTAGGCCCCGGCGCCGATGAAGTTGAGCCGCCGGCCGTCGCGTGCCGCGCGCTCGGTCATCAACCGGCCGATCTGCATCTCGGACGCCGCGGGCGGGATGCCGTCGAGCGCGCGCGAGCGCAGTCCCGCCGGAATCTCGTCGAACAGCGCATCGATGCCGGGCGCGCCGATCGTCGCGAGCATGTCGCGGATGTCGTCGGGCGTGTGCGGGATGAAGGGCATGGTGTCACCCGTGGTCAGTGGGTTTCCGCTGCGAGCGCCGCCTCGTAGGACTTCGCGTCGAGCAACGCGCCGAATTGCGCCTTGTCGTCCGGGCGGATGCGCATCAGCCAGCCCGCGCCGTACGGATCCTGGTTGATGAGCTCGGGCTGGCCGCCGAGGTCGGCGTTGCTGGCGACGACCTCGCCGCTGACGGGGCTGTACACGTCCGAGGCGGCCTTCACGGACTCGACGACGGCGCAGGCCTCACCGGCCGCGACCCGCCGGCCCGGCTCCGGGACCTCGGCGAAGACGAGGTCGCCGAGCGCCTGCTGCGCGTGGTCGGAAATGCCGATCGTGATCGTGCCGTCCGGCTCGAGCCGGGCCCACTCGTGCGACTTCAGGTAACGCAGGTCGCCGGGAACGTTGCTCATGGTGTCCTCCGTGGAATTGGGTTCACAGTGCGACGGCGATCTTGCCGTGACGCACGAAGGGCGGGCGGACGACCGCTGCGCTCAGCAGGCGGCCGCGGATCTCGACTTCGCAGCGATCGGTGGTCTGGGAAGGCACGCGCGCGAGTCCGATCGAGCGCTCGAGCGTCGGCGAGAAGGTACCGCTGGTGACCTCGCCCTCGCCTACGGCCGGCACGATCACCTTCTGGTGGGCGCGCAGCACCGCGCGATCCGCCAGCACGAGGCCGACCTGCTTGCGGGGCACGCCGCGCGCCTTCTGCGCTGCCAGTGCACCGCGGCCGATGAAGTCGCGGTCCTGCGGGTCCCAGGCGATCGTCCACGCGAGGCCGCACTCGAGCGGCGAGACGGTCTCGTCCATGTCGCTGCCGTAGAGGTTCATACCCGCCTCCAGGCGCAGCGTGTCGCGCGCGCCGAGTCCACACGGCATGACACCGGCGTCCCTCAGGCGTCCCCAGACGCCGGCTGCTTCGCCGGCCGGCAGCATGATTTCCCACCCGTCCTCACCCGTGTAACCGGTCCGCGCGACGAACCACTGGTCCGCGGGCGTGCCGAAGAACGGTCCGAGGTCGAGTGCTCGCGCCGCGGCGTCCGGGGCGAGCAGGCCGGCGGCTTTCTGCCGCGCGTTGGGTCCTTGCACCGCAATCATCGCCAGGTCGAAGCGCGGCTCGACCGCGACCTCGTAGCCGCCTGCGTGCGCGCGAAGCCACTCGACGTCCTTGTCGCGCGTACCGGCATTCACGACCATGCGGTAGTACCGGTCGTCGAGGTAATAGACGATCAGGTCGTCGATGATGCCGCCGTGGTCGCGCAGCATGCAGGAATAGAGCGCCTTGCCCGGCTGCGTCAGCTTCGCGACGTCGTTCGCGAGCAGCCGGCGCAGGAACTCGCGCACGCGCGCACCGCGCAGGTCCACGACGCACATGTGCGACACGTCGAACATGCCGGCGTCGCGCCGCACGCCGTGGTGCTCCTCGATCTGCGACCCGTAGTTGACCGGCATGTCCCAGCCGCCGAAGTCGACCATCCGGGCGCCGGCGGCCACATGCGTTTCGTAAAGGGGAGTTCTGAGACCCATGCTGTGTTTCCCGGGACCCGTGAAAACGAAAAAAGGCGGCAAGCCGTCACGGCCTGCCGCCCCTCTGTCCTGTGACCTGAGAGATCGGGCGACGGTGAACCGGCGCCGCACCCCTTCGGTGGACCCCTCGCGGGGTCGCTCTCCAGAGCCCATCAGGCACCGCCGTTCCTTTGCCTGAGCGTTTCCGGGCGGGTTGCGCCTTCGGCGGAGGAAGCAGTGGAAATTCGGTGCCAGGCACCGATTTTCCGCCTTCCCCTCTCTCCGGACGGGACTTGCGATGGGTCAGGGGATGTTACCCGAGCGACCGGTGTTCGGCCAGCGCGCGAACGACCGGCCGGCTTGTCAATTCGGTCCGGGAGCCGGAACATCCCCGACCCTGTCCCTCGACCGGATGGCCGCCCGATGCGTCTCGCGCTCCAGACCCTGATCCTCCTGCTTGCGACGGCCGCCGCCCAGGCGGCTTCGCCCGCGCCGACCGGCGGCAGCGCCACGGCGAAGCTGCACGCACTCTTCGATTCGGAGTGGGAACGTGGGCTGCGCGAGGATCCGCTCCGCGCCACCTACCTGGGCGATCACCGTTTCGACGACCGCTGGCCCGACGCGTCGGCAGCCGCCATCGAAAAGAGTCACGCCGGCGATCTCGCGGTGCTCGAGACGCTGAGGACGATCCCGACGTCGCAACTCACCGGTGAGGACCCGCTCAACAAGGAGTTGTTCCGCCGCATGTACCAGGGATCGGTCGATGCGTACGACTGGGGCCTGCAGTACCTGCCGGTCACGCAGCGCGGCGGCGTGCAGACCGCGGCGGAACTCGCCGAGCTGATCCAGTTCTCGACGGTGAAGGACTACACGAACTGGCTCGCGCGCATGGACACGCTCGGCACCTTCGTCGACCAGACGATCGCGCTCATGCGCGAAGGCATGCGGCGCGGGCTCGTGCAGCCGAAGGTGATCATGCAGCGGGTGCCGGACCAGATCGCGAAGCAGGTCGTGAAGGACCCGACCGCGAGCCCGTTCTACGCACCCTTTCGCAAGATGCCGGAGTCCATCCCGGCGGCGGACCGGGAGCGCCTGCAGGCCGCCGCCCGCGAGTCGATCACGCGCAACGTCGTGCCCGCGTACGATCGGTTTCACCAGTTCTTCGTGAACGAGTACCTGCCGGCGTGCCGTGACTCGGTCGGTGTCTGGGATACGCCGGGCGGCGACGCCTGGTACCAGAAGCGCATCGCATGGTTCACGACGACCAGCCTCACGGCCGACCAGGTCCACGAGATTGGCCTGAAGGAAGTCGCGCGGATCCGCGGCGAGATGCAGAAGATCATCGAGCAGGTCGGGTTCAAGGGCAGCTTCCAGGACTTCCTGCAGTACCTGCGCACCGACCCGAAGTTCCGCTACACGGACCCGCAGCAACTGCTGCAGGCCTACATGGTGATGGCGAAGCGCATCGACCCGCTGCTGCCGCAGTACTTCGGCAAGCTGCCGCGCATGCCCTACGGCGTGCGCCCCATCCCCATGGAGTCCGCGCCGGACACCACGACGGCGTACTACCAGGGTCCGGCACTCGACGGCACGCGCGCCGGCTACTACTACGTCAACCTGTACAAGCCCGAGGAACGCCCGATCTACGAGATCCCCGTCCTCACCATCCACGAGGCGGTGCCCGGCCATCACCTGCAGATCGCCCTCGCCCAGGAACTCGGCTCACTGCCGAAATTCCGCCGCGACTTCGAGGCGACCGCGTTCGTCGAGGGCTGGGCGCTCTACAGCGAGAGCCTCGGCGAGGAAATGGGCTTCTACAAGGATCCGTACGACAAGTTCGGCCAGCTCACCTACGAGATGTGGCGCGCCGTGAGGCTCGTCGTGGACACCGGCATTCACCACAAGCACTGGACCCGCGAGCAGGCGATCCAGTTCTTCAAGGAGAACGCCGCCAAGACCGAGCTCGACATCGTGAACGAGGTGGACCGTTACATCTCCTGGCCGGGCCAGGCGCTCGCCTACAAGATCGGCCAGCTCAAGATCCGCGAGCTGCGGACCAAGGCGACGGCCACCTTGGGACCGGACTTCGACCTCCGGCAGTTCCACGACGTCGTGCTCGGCAGCGGCGCGGTGCCGCTCGACGTGCTCGAGGCCAATGTGCAGCGGTGGTTGAAGGAGCGCGCAGCCGCCGCGCAGCCGCGCCCATGAGCAGCGGGGCCCGGCGCCGCAGCGTCCCGGCACGTGTCGGCCGGGTCACGATCGGGGGCGACCATCCGGTCGTCGTGCAGTCCATGACCAACACCGACACCGCCGACGTCGAGGCCACCGCCCTCCAGGTCCGCGCACTCGCCGCCGCGGGCTCGGAGATCGTGAGGGTCACGGTCAACACCGAGGAGGCCGCCGCCGCCGTACCCGCGATCGCCGCCCGCCTCCGCGAACTCGGCACCGACGTGCCACTGGTCGGCGACTTTCACTTCAACGGCCACAAGCTGCTGCGCGAGCATCCAGCCTGCGCAGAGGCGCTCGCCAAGTACCGCATCAACCCGGGCAATGTCGGCCGCGGCAGCAAACGGGACCCGCAGTTCGCCGAGATGATCGAGATCGCGTGCCGGTACGCGAAGCCGGTGCGCATCGGGGTGAACTGGGGCAGCCTGGACCAGGATCTGCTCACGCGGCTCATGGACGAGAACTCGAGGAGCCCGCGACCGGTCGACGCGAACGACGTCGTGCGCGAGGCGCTGGTCGTCTCGGCGCTCGAGAGCGCGGCGCGCGCAGAGGAGATCGGCCTCCCCCACGACCGCATCGTCATCTCCTGCAAGGTGAGCGGCGTGCAGGACCTGATCGCCGTGTACCGAAACATCGCTGCGCGCTGCGACTACCCGTTGCACCTCGGACTCACGGAGGCCGGCATGGGTTCGAAGGGCATCGTCGCCTCCACCGCGGCGATGGCTGTCCTGCTGCAGGAAGGGATCGGCGACACGATCCGCGTCTCGCTCACGCCCGATCCCGGCGGCGACCGCACCCGGGAGGTGGTCGTCGCGCAGGAGATCCTGCAGACCATGGGCCTGCGCTCCTTCACGCCGATGGTCGTGGCGTGCCCGGGCTGCGGACGCACGACCTCGACCTACTTCCAGGAACTCGCGCAGAAGATCCAGTCGCACCTGCGCCAGCGCATGCCTGAATGGCGCCGCCGCTATCCCGGCGTCGAGGAGATGACGGTCGCGGTGATGGGTTGCGTGGTCAACGGGCCCGGCGAGAGCAAGCACGCCAACATCGGCATCAGCCTGCCGGGCACGGGCGAGCGCCCGGTGGCGCCCGTGTACATCGACGGCGAGAAGGGCCCGACGCTCAAGGGCGAGCGCATCGCCGAGGAGTTCCAGCAGCTCGTCGAGCAATATGTCGAGCGGACGTATTCCGCCGGAGGCACGGCATGAACCACCTGCGCGACCGGAAATGCAGGGCCTGCGCTCCGGGGACGCCCGTGCTCCCGGACGCGCGCGTCACCGAGTTGCTCGCCGAACTTGCGCCCGGCTGGCGCATCGCCGAGGACGGTCGCTCCCTGCGCCGCGCCTATGGCTTCGCCGATTTCTACGAGACCATGGCATTCGTGAATGCGGTCGCGTGGATCGCGAACAGCGAGGACCACCACCCGGATCTCGAGCTCGGCTACGACTACTGCCGTGTAACGTTTGCCACGCACTCGATCGGGGGACTGTCGGAAAACGATTTCATCTGCGCTGCGAAGATCGACGCGCTGGGGGCCTGACGGCAAGGCCACGACGCATACGAGGGGGAGCTGGATGGAGGAGCAGAAGCCGGCCGACGAATCGTCGGCCCTGCCATTCGTGGCGCCATGCCGGACACTGGAACCGACGGCACCGCTCACCTGGGTGCGCCGCGGCTGGCACGACATGTGGGCGGCACCGCGGCAGAGCCTCACGTACGGAGCCATCGTCGTGTTCCTGAGCCTCGCACTGGCATTGATCGCGATCGAGGCGGGCGGCTACTGGGGACTGCTCTCGCTCGTGTCGGGCTTCATCCTGATCGCACCCCTGCTCGCCGTCGGCACCTACGTCATCAGCATCCACATCGAGCGCGGCCAGAAGCCTTCACTGCGACGCTGCATCCGCGAAGAGCAGCGCGCTTTAGGCAACCTGATGGTGTTCGCGCTGATGCTCATGGTCGTCTTCCTCGTGTGGGCCCGTGCCGGCTCCGCGGTGCACGTGTTCTTCCCGATGAGCGACCCGCCGGACTGGAGCGACTACCTGACGTTCTTCGGCATCGGCAGCGCGATCGGGTCGATCTTCGCCGCCGTGGTGTTCTCCGTGGCCGCGTTCTCGCTGCCGATGATGGTGGACCGCAAGGTGGATACCGTCACGGCGGTCGTGACCAGCGTCAACGCGGTGCTGCGCAACAAGCCGACCATGGTCGTGTGGGCGGCGTGCATCGTACTCGCCGTCGCGCCCGGCTTCGCGCTGCTGTTCATCGGTCGCGAGCGGGGCGCGGGCCTGGCGTTCATCATGCTCGCCCTGGGGATCACGCTGCCGCTGATCGGCCACGCCACCTGGCACGGCTATCGGGACACGGTGGACGCGAGCCAGTGGCCGCTGAACGAGGAAGTCGACCGCGACTAGGGACTGACGGCCGCGGCGTTGACGTCAGCCGAGCAGCAGTCGATCGAGGTCCGGGTCCAGCTCGTGCATCAGGTCGGTGGGCAGCCGCGAGAACCGCATCGCTGCGGCGTAGCCGCGCCGGTCGCCACCGTGGTCGAGCATCCATTGCGCATGCTCACAGAGCAGCGCGAGCTGCAGGGACCGGGCGAGCGTCAGGGCCAGGCGGCGCGCCCCCGCCTGGATGAGCTCGCGATCATGGTCGGACTCGAGCCACAGGGCCGCACGCTCGAGCGCAGCGGTCGCCCGCCGCCCGGCCGCGGCGAGGCGCGGCTCCTTGAGACCGCGCACGCAGGACGAGGCGCGCCCCATCAGCGCCGCGAGCCCCGCATGGAGATCGGAGCGCAGCAGCGCGTCGAGCGACAGCACGTTCGTCGTGCCTTCCCAGATCGGCAGCACCTGCGCGTCGCGCAGCAGCTGCGGCAGGCCCGTGTCCTCCACGTAGCCCGCGCCGCCGAAGCTCTCGACGACCTCGCTCACGACCGAGACCGCCTGCTTGCCCGTCACGAGCTTGGTGAGCGGCGTGACGAGCCTGAGCAGCGCGCGCTGCTCCGCGTCGATCTCGCCGCGCTCGTGCCTGCCGTTGAGCTCGACGAGCAGGAAGGTCATGAGGAATGCGCCCCACGTCTCCGCCTCGAGTGCGGCCAGGGTATCCACGTGCAGCGGCTGCCGGGCGAGCGGTGCTCCGAAGGCCTCGCGTCGTGCAGCGAACGAACGCGCGAGGGCCAGTCCGCGCCGCATGAACGCCACCGCGCACACGCTGTTCCACATGCGGGTGACCGCGAGCATCGGCTCGATCGAGCGCGTGCCGTTCGACGGCGGGCCGGCCAGCTCGGCGCGCGTGCCGTCGAGCAGCAGCTCGGCGGTCGGGACCTTGCGCGTACCGAGCTTGTCCTTGAGGCGATCCACGCGCAGGTGGTTGAGCCGCCCTTCCCCGTCGCGAAGTTCGACGTAGAACATCGCGAGGCCCTTGCCGCCGGCCGCATTGCCCTCCGGGCGGGCGAGCGTGAGCGCCATCTGCGAAGCGACCGAGGACGTGAACCACTTGCGGCCGTACAGCCGCCAGCCGTCGCCATCCTTCACCGCGGACGTCTGCGAACGTCCGACGTCCGAGCCGCCCGCCGTCTCGGTCATCCACTGGCCACTGGTCCACGCAAGCGCCGGGTCGCGCGCCGTGAGCCGCGGCAGGGCCCTGTCGATCAGCGGCCGGTTGCCGGACTCGATGAGCGAGCGCGCGGCGCCGTCGGTCATCGCGAGCGGACAGCTGTAGACGTCGGACGAAGGATGGAAGAGATAGACCTTCGCGAACTGCGCGATGCGAGCGAACCGGCCGTGTGCGGGCTCGTAGCCGGTCGCGACCAGTCCGTGGCGCACCGCGACGCGCTCGGCCTCCCGCCAGAGGGGCGTGACCTCGACCTGGTCGACGCGGTTGCCCCAGGCGTCCCACTGCGTGAGTTTCGGCTCGTTCAGCCGGTCGGCGAGCTGCAGCTGGTAGAGGGGCCCGCCCGCGAGCGCGCCGAGTTCTTCAAGCTCGGGCTCCAGTGCCCGCAGTGACTCCGGGGGCAGCGCGCGCCCGAGCCACGAAGCAAGCAGCGGATCGTCGCGGTACTGGTTGCCGAGCTCCGGGGCCGACTGGGTGAACAGTGCCTGCTGCCAGCCACTTGCCGTCATGAAGCGTGCCCCGCACGGGAGACGATGCCCGGCAGGTCGCCCGCCAGGCCCAGGGCGCGGCGCACGAACAGCCGGCGCGCGAACGGCTGCGACCCCACGAGCGCCAGGCCGAACCGCCGCGCCGCGGCGATGCCGACGCTGCGCTCGCCGAACAGGCGGTTCAGGGTGTCGGTCGTACCGAGCATCAGTGCGTTCTCGCTCCGGCGCCAGCGCGCATAGCGGCGCAGGACGCGCATCCCGGCCGGGTCCTCGCCAGCCTCCACGGCGTCGGCGAGCACCTCGACGAGCGAGGCGCCGTCCAGGAATCCGAGGTTCACGCCCTGGCCGGCGAGCGGATGAATCGTGTGCGCAGCATCGCCGACGAGCGCGAGACGCGGCCGCACGTACTCGCGCGCGTGCCACAGCGCGAGCGGAAAAGCGGCGCGCCCGCTCGCGAGCTCGACCTTGCCGAGCACGCGGGCGCTCGCGTCGGTGACTCGCCGCCCGAACTCATCGGGCTCGGCCGCCTGCAGCGAAGCGGCGGACTCCGAGGCCGTGGTCCACACCAGGGACACGCGCCCGTCGCGCAACGGCAGGAAGGCGATCGGGCCGTCCGGCAGGAACCTCTGCCACGCGGTGTGCGCGTGCGGGCGCTCGGTGCCGAGGTGAGCGACGACGGCTGTCTGCCCGTAGGCCCATCCGGCCCGGGAAATTCCGCAGAGTTCGCGAGTCCGCGACTGGCCGCCGTCCGCCCCGATCACGAGGCCGCAGGTGACGCGCCGGCCGTCGGTCAACGCGACAGTCGCGGCATCGGCCTGGAAGTCGAGCGACTCGAGCCCGGCGCGCAACAGCGTCACGCCTTCGATCTCGGGCGATTCGAGCAACTCCCACTGGACGCGGAGGTTCTCGGCAATGTGCCCGAGGTCCGGCTCCCCGGTCTCGGCTGCCGAGAACCGCAGCGCGTCGCGCGCATCGGGCGAACTCGCGGCGTCCCAGACCACCATGTCAGTGTATGGGCAGGCGTGTTCGCGAATCGCGTCCCACGCGCCCGCCGCCTGCAGGATGCGCTGGGACGCGCGCGACAGCGCCGAGACGCGCAGGTCCACGGAATCCGGGTCCGGCGCGCGCGGCAGCGACGGTTCGACCACTGCGACGCGCCAGCCCGAGAGGCGTTCCTCGCGCTCGAGCAGTGCCGCGGTGCAGAGGCCGACCATGCCTCCGCCGATGACGACCGCATCGAAGTCGTGGCGGCGCCCGTTGCTCATCGGGCGACTCCGGTGAGCGGCACGCCCCGCGCAAGGCGCGGCACGCGCCCAGCGGCCCCGACGCTCAGCCGTGCCATCGCCGCCTTGGCGGGCGGGAAGGAATCGAATGCGAGCAGGCCGACGCTGCGCAACCCGCGCAGCACTCCCAGCGGGGTGCCGAACAACCTCACGAGACCGTCGGTGAAGGCGACGATCCGGCGGCGATCCTCGTCGCGCCAGTCGGCATACGCGCGCAGCGCCGCTTCGTCACCGACGTCCGAGCCGCCGGCCGCGATCGCATCCGCGATCACCTCCGCGAGGCTCGCCGCGTCGCGCAGGCCGAGGTTGAAACCCTGTCCGGCGATCGGGTGCATTGCCTGCGCCGCGTTCCCGACGATCGCGAGGCGCGGCGCCACGTGACGCTCGGCGCGCGAGAGCGCGAGGTCGTAGGAATGGCGCACGCCGATCCGCAACAGGCGCCCGAGGCGGAAACCGAAAGCCGCCTGCAGTTCCGCCAGGAACTCGGTGTCCGGCAGCGCGAGCAATCGCTTCGCTTCTTCGGGACGCCGCGTCCAGACGATGCCGCAACGGCCGTCCGACAGCGGCAGGACGGCGATCGGGCCCTCCGGCGTGAACCGCTCGTACGCGACGTGATCGTGGAAGCGCTGCGTCGTCATCGTCGCGCTGATCGCCGTCTGGCCGTAATCCCAGTGCTCGGCCGGGATCCCCGCCTGCTCGCGGATTGCGGATCGCGCTCCGTCCGCGGCGACGACCAGGCGTGCCGTGATGTCGATGGGCTCCGCGGCCGACTCGATGTGAACGCTGCGGCGATCGCCCGAGAGCGCCGTCGCCGTCGCACGGGCGGGCGCAAACACCTCGAGCCCCTGCACTCGACGCAGGCCTTCCCACAGTCCCGCCCCGATGACCCGGTTCGG
>JBBIVG010000009.1:13108-24694 GCA_037439865.1 Nevskiaceae bacterium | reverse complement strand
CGCGGTCTCGTTGGAAGGGGAGGCGACGCAGCGCGCGCCGAACGTCTCCATCAGCGCGCGGCGGTACGGCTTCTGGTTGTAGGACACCTTGACCATGAAGACCTGGACTTCCAGCCCGAAGAGCGCGCCGGCGAAGGCGAGCGACGAACCCCACTGGCCCGCGCCGGTCTCGGTGGACAGGCGCTTCACGCCCGCCTGCTTGTTGTAGAACGCCTGTGCAACCGCCGTGTTCGGCTTGTGGCTGCCCGCGGGCGATACGCCCTCGTACTTGTAATAGATTCGCGCCGGCGTCTGCAGCACCTTCTCGAGGCGGCGGGCCCGATACAGCGGCGCGGGACGCCACTGGCGATACACCTCGCGCACGGGCTCCGGGATCGGCACCTCGCGCTCGAGGGTGACCTCATGCAGGATCAGCTCCATCGGAAACAGTGGCGCCAGGTCGTCGGGTCCCACTGGCTTGTGGGTGCCCGGGTGCAGCACCGCGGGCGCGGGCTTCGGCAGGTCCGCCTGGATGTTGTACCAGGCCTTCGGGATGCGTGACTCGTCGAGGAGATACTTGACCTGTTCGCTCATGGCTCGTACTCGATGTGCGGCGGAATGTGGCCGTCGGTGGGTCGAACGACCAGCATAGACCCGATCGAGCCTGCGGCCCAAGCCCGGCCGACCTTCTCCCGGGTCCGGGCGGATATACTTCCGGCCGGCATCGCGCCCGGATCCCGCCATGCATCCCTCGACCGAACACCCGCACGTCCACGTATACGACGTCCACAACCCGGTGGCGGAGCGTCGCACGCGCCAGGTGATGTGGCTGACGGCCGCCATGATGGTGATCGAGATCGTCGCCGGGACGATCTTCGGGTCCATGGCGCTGCTCGCCGACGGCTGGCACATGAGTTCGCATGCCCTCGCGCTCGGCGTGTCGGCCGGCGCCTACGCGCTCTCGAGGCGACTGGCGCACGACCCGCGCTTCGCGTTCGGCACGTGGAAAATCGAGGTGCTCGGCGGGTACACGAGCGCGGTTCTCCTGGTCGGGGTCGCGGCCTATATGGGACTCGAGTCCGTCAAGCGGCTCGTGGTGCCGGCGCCGATCCAGTTCGACGAGGCGATCCCGGTCGCCGTTCTCGGCCTGGCCGTGAACGTCGTGTCGGCCTGGCTGCTGTCCACGGGCCAGCACTCGCACGGCGGCGCGGGCCACGATCATCACGACGGCCACGCCCACGAGCACCACCACGACCTCAACCTGCGCTCGGCGTACATGCACGTGATCGCCGACGCCGCGACGTCGGTGCTCGCGATCGCCGCCCTCGTCGGCGGCAAGTATCTCGGTGCCACGTGGCTCGACCCCGTGATGGGCATCGCCGGCACGATCCTCGTCGGCCGCTGGGCGATCACCCTGCTGCGCGACACCGGCCGGGTGCTCCTCGACGCCGAGATGGACGCGCCCGTGGTCGCGGAAGTCCGGGAGATCGTGCGCGACTTGCCGAGCCCGGCGGTGCTGCGCGACCTGCACGTCTGGCGCGTGGGCAAGGGCAAGTACGCGTGCATCGTCTGCATCGCGACCAACGACGGCGAACTCACGGCGCACACGGTCCGCGAACAGCTGTCGGTGCACGAGGAACTGGTGCACGTCACGGTCGAAATCACGCCGATGGCGGCGTGACCGCCCGGCGGGGCCCGCGATGCAGGCCGTCCTGAACATCCGTACGTCGGGCCCGGGCCTGCACGAGTTCACGGCCGAGGTGATGCGCTTCGTGCGCGAGAGCGGGATCGAGCAAGGATTGCTGACGCTCTTCGTGCAGCACACCTCCTGCTCGCTCTGCATCCAGGAGAACGCCGACCCGGACGTGCGGCGCGACCTCGACGAGTTCTTCCGCCGGCTGGTACCGCGCTCCGATGACCCCGCGATGCGGTGGGTCGAGCACACGACCGAGGGGCCCGACGACATGCCGGCCCACATCAAGGCGGCCCTCAACGCAGTATCACTGTCGATCCCCGTCACCGGCGGGCGCCCGGCGCTCGGGACCTGGCAGGGGATCTATCTCTTCGAACACCGCGACCGGCCGCACACGAGACGGGTCGTGGCGCACCTGGGCGCCTGACTCCGGCCCCGGACCGGGACGGGATCCCGGGTCGCTCAGCCTCCCGGCGCTGCGGCGGGAGCCGGCTTCCTGGTTCCAGGCATGATTTCGAACGCCGGGTCGAATTCCGCGAGGCAACTCATCAGCTGCTGCATCACCTGAGGGTTGCCGTCGAGCCGCGCCCGGCCTTCGCCCGCGAGCGACGCAAACGTCGCCTTCTTCATCATCACCTGTTCGAGGTCCGGGCGATTGAGCGTGATCGTCAGGTCGGGAGTCGCCGCCGTGAAGCCCTTGATGCTCGTGAGCGTCGAGTTGCTCATCTCGATCGCGTACTTTTCGCCATTATCGGGCGTGACGAGATTGATGACGAAGTGCATGCCCGCGGCCTTGTGGCTGTCCACGAGCACGCCGAGGTAGTCGAGCCAGAGGTCGGTGGACATCGCGCGGACCGTGTCGGGTCCGGCGGTGCGCGGCGTGATGCCCGACGGGATTCCCGAGCGCAGTTCGGACGCCGCGGCCAGGAAGCTGTTGCGCAGGCTCGAGCTCTCCTTCTGGTAGCCGATCTGCTCGAAAGCGTCCGCGAGGAGGTCCTTCGCCGGCTGGTTGCCTGGCTCCGCGTAGACGAGCTTGTTCAGGATTTCCGTCGCGAGCAGGTACTGACCCGAGTCGTAGAGTTCCCGCGCCCGGGCGAGGATCTTCGCCGAGCCCCCCATCATCTCGACGTACAGCGGCGCCGAGTCCTTCGGCGAGAGCGGCGTGAGAGTCGTCGGGTTGCCGTCCCAGTAGCCGAGATACCGGTTGATGACAGCGCGGCTGTTGTGCTCTTCGGAACCATGGTAGCTGTGCGCGGCCCACTGCTTCTGCAGGCTGTCCGGCAGCCGGTACACGTTCTGGATCTCGTTGATGGTCACGCCATTGTTGGCTGCATGCAGGACGTCGTTATTGAGATTCGCATACACGTCACGCTGCGTGCGCATGACCTCCTGGATGCGCGCGTTGCCCCAGCGCGGCCAGGTGTGTGCGGAGAACATCACGTCCGCCTGCGTGCCGAACATGTAGAGCGAGCGGTTGATCTGCTTCGACCACTCGAGCGGGTCGCGGATAAGCGCGCCACGCAGGGTGTAGATGTTGTGGATCGTCGCCGTGATGTTCTCGGCTGCCCAGAACGCCTTGAACTGCGGGAACCAGGTGTTCATCTCCGCGGGCGCCTCGGTGCCCGGCGTGTTCTGGAACACCATCCTCACGCCGTCCACCGTGAGTTCCTCGATGTCGCCCTTGACCGTGCGGGTCGGCGCGATCAGGCCCGACGTGCCGCCCGAGGACATCTTGCCGATCGCCTGGTCCACGTGGCCGTAGGGACTGCGCGGCAGCAGCAGGCCGTACTGGTAGAACGCACGCCGCACCATCGCGTTGCCCGCGTAGACGTTCTCCGCGACCGCGGCCTCCATGAAGCCTTCCGGGGCGATGACCTGCACGCGGCCGCTCTTCACGTCGGCCTCGTCGATCACGCCCCGCACGCCGCCGAAATGGTCGATGTGGGAGTGCGAGTACACGACCGCCACGACCGGGCGGGCGCCGAGCTTCTCGTTCGCGAACGCGAGCGCCGCCGCCGCGGTTTCCCTGGAGACCAGCGGGTCGAAGACGATCCAGCCGCTGTCGCCCTTGATGAAGCTGATGTTGGAGAGATCGTAGCCGCGCACCTGCCAGATGCGGCCCGGCACGACCTCGTACAGGCCGTAACCCATGTTGAGCACCGCCTGCCGCTGCAGCGACGGATGCACGCTGTCGAAGTCCCGGCCGTCGAGCAGGAAATCGTAGGCGCCGATGTTCCAGACGACCTGTCCGGCGTCGTTCCGGATCTGGCGATACGGCGGCGCAGCGACGAAGCCGCGGCGCGACTCCTCGAAATCCCGCCGGTCCTCGAACGGCAGGGACGCACGCAGCGCCTTCTGGCTCGCAATGGTGTACTGCGACGGCGCCTTGCCTTTTGGATCGAAGTGTCCCGATGCCGGGACGTCCGCGGCACGTATGGGGCCGCCGAGCGACGCGAGGACGACCAGCGCGGCGATCCGGCTCGAGGACAGGTAGCACTTCATCGGGTTCTCCTTCGTACTCAGGCCGCGGCCTTCGCCGGTACCTGGCTCATGGCGTATTCGCTCATGGCGGTGATCGTGAGCGACGGATTGACGCCCGGGTTGGCCGGCACCGTCGAGCCGTCGCAGACGAGGAAGTTCTCGTAGCCGAAGAGCCGGCTGCGCCCGTCGACCACGCCTTTCGTGGCATCCGGGCCGACGACCACTCCGCCGAGGATGTGCGCGGTCGTCGGGATGTTCGCCCAGGCTTCGAGCACCATGCTCTGCGCGCAGCCGCCGGTCTTCTCGGCGAGCCATTGCGCCGCGTGGTTCCCAACCTCGATGAACGTCGGGTTCGGCTTCTCCGGATCCTGCTCGGTCGTGAGCGACACGCCACCAAGGAGACTGCGCCGCGCCCGGAACGAGATCGCGTTGTCCAGGGTCTGCATGACGAGGAAGATCACCGTGCGCTCCGACCAGCCGACGGGCCAGAGGCCCTTGAGGAAGTCGATCGGGTGGCGCAGCACGTTGCCTGCCCACAGGAGCGGCCGCGTGATGCGGCTGCCCTCGCCCGTGAGCAGCGTGTAGAGCATCGCCATCGTGTCGCCCCGCTTGCCGTAGGTGACGAACTCGATGTGCGTGTCGGGCTTCGGGTGGATGCTCGCGCTGATCGCGACGTCGTTCCACGGCCGCGCGAGCCCCTTCGGCAGCTTCACCGTCAGCACCGACTCGCTGTTCGTGCGCACGAGTTGCCCGAGGCGCTCGCTGATGCGCGGCAGGGATCCCCCGAGCTTGCACTTCGCGAGCAGCCGATTGGTGCCGAGCGCGCCGGCCGACAGCACGACGCCGCGGGCCGTAGACGTCCGTCGCTCCTTGCGGAACCAGGCGCCCGGTCGCTGCGTCGTCACGACGTAGCCTTCGCTGCCGTCCTGTGCGCCGATCGGCCGGATGTCAACGACTTCGCGCTCGGGCAGGACCTCGGCCCCGCGCTTCTCGGCGAACCACAGGTAGTTCTTGAGCAGGGTGTTCTTCGCTCCCTCGCGGCACCCCACCATGCACGCGCCGCAGAACGTGCAGCCGGTGCGCGGCGGCCCCTCGCCCCCGAAGTACGGATCCGGCACGGTGGTCCCGGCCTTGCCGAAGAACACGCCCACCGGCGTGCGCCGGAAGGTGTTCTCCACACCGAAGTGGCTGCCCAGTTCCTTCAGCAGCTTCTGGCCGTCGCTCTCCCGCGGCACTTCCACGACGCCGAGCATCTTCTCCGCGGTGTCGTAGTGCGGCGCGAGCACGCTGGCCCAGTCGTTCATGTCCCGCCACTGCGGGTTCACGAAGAACTGCGGGCTCGCCCGGTAGAGCGTGTTCGCATAGACCGTGCTGCCGCCGCCGACGGCCGTGCCGCTGACGATGAAGACGTCCTTGAACGGGGTCATCCGGAAGATGCCGCGCAGGCCGAGGAACGGCGCCCACAGCCAGCGGCGCAGCTCCCAGGTGGAGGCGGCGTACTCCTCGTCGCGGTAACGCTTGCCCTGCTCGAGCACCCCGACGCGGTAGCCCTTCTCGGAGAGCCTCAGCGCCGAGACGCTGCCGCCGAAGCCGGAGCCGACGATCAGCCAGTCATAGTCGAAGCGGTTGTCCTGGGTACTCATTGCACGTCCCCGTTCCACCCGCGTACGTTGCCGCGGGCCGAGCGCCACGTCCAATGCATTTGGGGAAGGCCGGACAGAACCACGGCGCACCGCGGCGGGTCCGGCCAGCAGGGGGTGGGTATCGCTGGCCGGGCCGTCGCGGGCGCCGTGAGGTTTGCGGACGCGGGGTGTCGCCTCAGTTCGCCTGGGGCTGGCCGCTCATCACGGTCTGCATCACCCGATCAAGGTTGAAGCTGCCCGGCTTCTGGCGCGGCGGGAATTCCTTGAAGCTCTGCAGCCACCGCGACACATAGGCGCCCGCGGGTGCAATCATGAACATGCGCTCCATGTACCAGCGCTGGTACCCCATCGCATTCTCTTCCTCGGCTCGCTCGAACGGGTCCATGCGGAGGTTCGTGATCAACGGTGCACGCAGCTCCACGAACGGCATCTGCCAGACCTTGAGGCCCTCGGCCTCCTGCTTCAGGAACGTGATCTTCCAGTTGTCGTAACGCAGGGCCGCGACGCTGCCGTCGTCGGTCCAGTAGATGAATTCCTTGCGCGGCCACGGCGCCTCGCCGCGCAGCGCTGGGCCGAGGTCGTAACCGTCGAGGTGCACCTTGTAGTTCATGTTGCCGATCGTGCGGCCCTTGAGCAGGTCCGCAACCGCCGTCTTGTCACCCGCCGCTGCGAGCAGCGTCGGCATCATGTCCTCGTGCGCGCCGATGTCGTTGATGACGGTTCCCGGCTTGATGACGCCCGGCCACCGGATCACCGTCGGCACGCGGAAGCCGCCTTCCCACTGCGTGTTCTTCTCGCCGCGGAACATGGTCGTGCCACCGTCGGGCCACGTGAACGTCTCGGCGCCGTTGTCGGTCGAATACATGACGATGGTGTTCTGGTCGAGGCCGAGTTCCTTCAGCTTCGCGAGCAGCTGCCCGACCATGGCGTCGTGCTCCACCATGCCGTCGGCATAGACGCCGAGCCCGGTCTTGCCCTCGGAGGCCGCCTTCAGGTGCGTGAAGATGTGCATGCGCGTGGAGTTCCACCAGATGAAGAACGGCTTGTCCGCCTTCTTCGCCCGCTCCATGAAGTCGAACGCCGCGGTGGTCACTTCCTCGTCCACCGTCTCCATGCGTTTCCTCGTCAGCGGGCCGGTATCGATGATCCGGCCGTCCGCGTAGCTGTGGATGACGCCGCGCGGCCCGAAGTTCTTCTTGAATTCCGGGTTCTTCGGGTAGTCCACGTTCTCCGGCTCTTCCTCGGCGTTGAGGTGGTAGAGGTTGCCGAAGAACTCGTCGAAGCCGTGCGCCGTCGGCAACATCGAATCGCGGTCGCCGAGATGGTTCTTGCCGAACTGGCCCGTCATGTAGCCCTGCGCCTTGAGGAGCGTGGCGATCGTCGGGTCTTCGGCCTTCATGCCCTCCGGCGCGCCCGGGAGGCCGACCTTGGTGAGGCCCGTGCGGATCGGCGACTGGCCCGTGATGAACGCAGCGCGTCCGGCGGTGCAGCTCTGTTGCCCGTACCAGTCGGTGAACAGCGCGCCTTCACGGGCGATGCTGTCGATGTTCGGCGTGCGGTAACCCATCATGCCCTGGTTGTAGGCGCTGATGTTGAAGCCGCCGATGTCGTCACCCCAGATGACGAGGATGTTGGGCTTGCGGGCCTGGGCGTGAGCCGGCGCGGCGAGCCACGTTGCGGCGACGAGCGCCGTCCCGAGAAACCGGAAGAGTCCTGCCTTCATTTCCTTAACCCCCCTGATGAATCCCCGACCCTGGGCCTCGGCGGCGCGGCCGCCGGCGGGCGCTCGTGGACGGGCAAGGTGCCGGATCGAGTCCAATGTGTCCAATGCATATTTCGTATGCTTCGTATATTCTGAACGCATGGCCTTCGAGCTCCAGCAATTGCGCCAGGTCATCGCGCTCGCCGAGCACAGGAGCTTCGTCCGGGCCGCGGCGGCCCTCCACATGAGCCAGCCCGCGCTTTCGCGCAGCGTCCAGGCCCTGGAAAGACGATTCGGCAGTGAGCTTTTCGTGCGCTCGAGCAGCGGCGTCGTTCCCACGGACCTCGGCCGGCTGTACATCGAGCGGGCGCGCGACCTGCTGCGCATGGCGGACGAACTCGATCGCGAGGCGGTGCGCCACGGGCGCCTGCAGACCGGGCGTGTGTCCATCGGGGCCGGCCCCTACCCGGCCGACGCGGTGCTCGCCCGCGCCGCTGCGAGATTCATCGAGCAGTTCCCGGGAATCAGCGTCAAGCTGCATGCGCGGGACTGGGAGGAACTGGCACGACTGCTGCGCAGCCGCGAGCTCGACTTCTTCGTCGCGGAGACGAGCACGCTGCAGCGGGAGACGGACCTCGAGATCGAACCGATGCCGGCCGCGCACGCGCTGTATTTCGTGGCACGCAGAACCCACCCGCTGGCCGGGAAGCGCGGGATCGGCGTCGCCGATGCGCTCGAATGGCCGCTCGTCACGCCGAGCCGGATCCCGCCCCGCGTCCTCGATCCGATGCTGGCCGCGCACCGCACCGCGTCACGCCGCACGCCCTCGCCGCGTCCGTTTCCGGCCATCGAGTGCAACGCCCTCGCGCCGGTCAAGCGGATCGTCGCGAGTTCGGACGCGATCACCGCCACGATGCTGTCGTGCATCCGCAACGAACTCGAGGCGGGGCAATTCGTGCTGCTCACCCGCGAGCCCTGGATGCACCTCCATTACGGCATCGTGAGTCTCAAGGGGCTGCCGCGAACGCAGGCGGCGGAACGGTTCCTCGCGTGCGTCCTGGACGCCGAGCGCGAGACGGCGCGCGAGGAGGAATTCCTGACGGCGCGATACGCTCCGGGCCGCAGGACACGCCGGGCCCGATCGGTTTCCTGAGCGAACCTGCCTGCGGGTAAGTGAACGGACTGCAAGGAGTGATCAGTGCGCAGGCGCTCTACGACCAGGCCGCGAAGCAGCCTTTATTCCCGCCAGCCCCTGGTGAAACAATAGCGCCGGGGGACTGACCGCAAAGTACTGCCCAAGGAGAACTCCGGTGGACGCCAACTCGATCAAGACATTCATCAGCACGACCGCGACCGAGCTCGGAATCAAGATCCTGGCCGCGCTCGCCTTCTGGTTCGTCGGCCGCTGGCTGATTCACCGGGTCGTGGCGCTCATTCAAGCGGCGATGAACCGCAACGAGGTCGATGCGACGCTCACCAAGTACCTGGGCTCGATCGTCGCCATCGCCCTCAACATCACGCTGGTCCTGGGCATCCTCGGCTACTTCGGCATCCAGACGACGTCATTCGCCGCCCTGCTGGCAGGCGCCGGCGTGGCCATCGGCGCGGCCTGGAGCGGGATGCTGGGCAATTTCGCGGCCGGCGCATTCATGCTCATCCTGCGCCCGTTCAAGGTCGGTGACTTCGTCAGCGTCGGCGGCATCACCGGCACAGTGCACGAGCTCGGCCTCTTCGGCACGACACTCGTCACCCCCGACAACGTGATGACGATCGTCGGCAACGGCAAGATCTTCGCCGACACGATCCAGAATTTCTCCGCGTTGCCGGTGCGGCGAGTCGAGCGCACCGCTCAGCTCTCCGGCGCGGTCGATCCGCTGGACGCCATCGCGCGCTTCAAGGCTGCGGTCGCGAAGATCCCCAACGTCGCCACCGACCCGGCGCCGGAAGTGAGCCTGCTCGACATGAACCTCGTCGGCCCGGTCATCGCCGTGCGCCCGTACACCAACACGGAGCACTACTGGCAGGTGTACTTCGATACGAACGAGATGATCGTCCGCGTGGCCCGGGAGGCCGGCTGGCCGGCGCCGACGCCGAGCCAGATCATCCGGCAGGCGTGAATCAGGGTTCGGGCCGGAGGCTGACGCGGAGCGCTTCGAGGTAATAGCCGAGGCGCTTTTCGCCGCGCATGCAGGCCTCGACAGCCTCGGCGCCCGCCGATTCGAAGAGCTCGATGAGCGCCTGGTTCGCGTGGACCGGATCCGCGGCGGAACGCACGCCGTCGCCGCCGAAGATGACGCTGACGACCTGGCGGAAGACGCTGTTGCGCTCGGCGTCCGTCTCGCGCTCGACCATGCGGCAGACGGCCTCGGTCGCCCCGATCGCAAACCACAGGAGCCAGACCCGGCCCGGATCGGCCTGTTCCTCCAGCGTCACGCGGGCACGCTCCGAATCGATCAGCTCGGTCAACGCGGCGACCGCAGGATCGTCCACATGCTCATTGCGCCGGGTCGCCGGGCGCGGCCGGGGCTTTCTCGTGAGGTCGTCCATGGCGGCGCACTCTAGGTGGACGACCGCCGCGGCTCTTGTCCATTCGCGGCAATGTCTTGTCCGCCGGGGTCAGGTGGGGTTGCGGCTTGCCCGAACCGTGGCCTGGCCTAAGATTGCGGGCATTGCCGGACGATTCGAGGGTCGCCGATGCTGAACAGATCGTCGGTCCTGGCCATGACGACGGCGCCCTTGCAGGAGGCGCTGCACGAGTACGGGATCGACTTCGCGGCGCTCGCCCGGCGCGCCGGCGTCGATCCCGGGCTCCTCACGAAACCGAACGCGCGCTACCCCGCGGCGGCCGTCCAGAAGCTCTGGAAGCTCGCGGCCGCCGAGTCAGGGGACCCGCTGTTCGGGTTCCGCGTGGGCAACCGGATGCGTCCCGGCATGTTCCACGCGCTCGGACTCGGCATCGTGAGCAGCACGAGCGTGCTCGCCGCGTTGAAGCGCATCGAGCGCTACAGCAGCCTGCTGAGCACGAACGGACGGATGGTCGTGGTGCGTGAGGACGAACTGGTCGGCCTCGAGACGCGCCCGCACGAACGGACGGTCACTCCGACGACCGAATGCGTGGACGCGATCGTCGTGGGCGTGTGCCGGGTCCTCGAGCAATGCGCCGGCCCGTCGGCCATCCCGGCGAAGGTCGTCTTCATGCGACCGCGAGTGGCGCCGGAGGCGACCTACCGCACGCTGCTGCGCTGCCCCGTTGAATTCGACGGCGAGCACATCGCGATCCTGTTCGACGCTGCGACGGCCGAGCAGCCGATCCTCACCGGCAACCCGGAACTCGCGGCGGAGGCGGACAGGCTGGCGGCGCGCTACATCGAGGGCATGGCTCCCGATTCGACGGCGGCGAAGGTGCGATCGCTGCTGCTGAAGGCCATGCCGTCGGGCGAGTTCGACCAGGACGGCATCGCGCGATCGCTGAACCAGAGCGCGAGTACCCTGCAGCGCCGGCTCCGCAAGGAAGGCACGACCTACCAGGGCCTGCTCGATGCGACGCGGCGCGAGCTGGCGCTCGACTACCTGCGGCAGGGCCAGCACAGCCTGGCCGACATCGCCTTCCTGCTGGGGTTCACGGACCAGGCCAATTTCACGCGGGCATTCCGACGCTGGACGGGCAAGACCCCGCGCGAGTTCCTGTCGTGATGGAGCGAACCGGCAGTCAGGCGCGTGCGACCGGGTTGCTTCGGAGATAGGCGATGTACAGCGCCGCGAATACGACGTCCGTGGTCACGAGCAGCGCCATCATTCCCGACGCGGTTCCCGCGAGCCAGTGCGCGTAAATCGCGACGGCGAAGATCAGCTTGCCGGCGGCGCCCATGACGATGAGCGGGCGATTCGTCGCCGGGTCGCGCGAGATCTGCCAGTACGCATAGCCGAACAGGAGCACGATGCCCGTCGTGATGTGGAACCACACGGTCGGCGGGCCGTCGATGCCGAGCAGCCGGGCCGTCCAGGGGTAGGCGAGCAGCAATCCGCCGCCCACCACGAAGTTGAAGATCGCAGCGATACCGAACAACGGATTGGCGTTCATGCGCGGG